>NZ_JAOTGF010000011.1:0-76919 GCF_044427305.1 Streptococcus sp. 2021WUSS109 | reverse complement strand
TTGGAATCATAAACCCGAGAAAAAGTTCGATATACTTCAAACATTTATACCATTTTTGATGGTGTTGGCTTTTCTTATCGTACCATGAAATTTGATTATCAAGTCTAGAATTTAGATATTCATCTTGTTCCATGTTTCCTCCTATCCCCTATAAATATCCACCACTTCACCAATGGTTCGGAAATCGGTGTCTGCTGTGATTGGGATGTTGTCATAATCTGGGTTAAGGCTGTGAAGATAGGCACCTTGGTCTGTGATGCGGAGTTGTTTGATGTAGGCGTCGCCGTTATAGGCAAATACTCCGATGTCGCCGTCAGATAGGTCTACGGATAGTTTGACGAATATATAATCGCCTGAGTGGTATTCTGGTTCCATGGAGTCTCCGTAGATAGGGACAACGAAGTCGGCGTCCACTTCAATAGGTAATTCGATTGTTTCGACTTTTACGTCATTCAGATATTGACCTGTGCCAGCGGAAGCGGGTTGGTCGTAATAGTTGTAGGTGTGGTAGACTGCGTGAGGTTCGTTTACTGTATTTTGTTTATCTAGAAGCGTATTTCCGTACCGTATCCAGCTTTTGTGATTGTTGGAATGTAAATCCCTATCCAACCTTAAAACGTCGTCAGAAACGGTTTGAGGGGTGGTAGAAGGGATTGTGGATTTTTCTTCAATCAAATCCGATTTGTTAATCCCAAAATAATTTGCAAGTAATTCGATTTTATCGATTCTGGGATAGGTTTTAGCGTTTATCCAATCAGAAACGGTCATATATTTCAAATCTAAATCAGAACAGAGTTGGTTTCTATCAACCCCTTTTTTGTCCATATAGTATTTTAGATTATTTGACATAACCTCTTTATTTCCTAATGACATAAGGTTATCCTCGCTTTCTTAGGATAATTTTACGATTTTTCCGTGATAAAATCAAGAAAAAACAAAAAAATCACGGAAAAAACAAAAAAAGTTGTTGACAACACGGAAAAACCGTGATAAACTATAATCAAGGTCAGGGAAATGACCGAATAAAAAGCCCATAAGGGCGGAAAGGAGGACAAATGAAACAAAAGACGGAAGAATTAGAAGAACGAATCAATCATTTTCACAGCGTCTATTGTTACATGTTAAAAAATCATAAAACATACTATTTGGAAAAAGATTGGTTTGATGATATTCAGGAATTAACCATTGGCGATGTTTGGGATGAGATATTGACTTCTCGGAATAAACTTATTTCTAAGGAAAGGTCGTTTATTAAAAATATTTTGCAACGATTGCGCCGACTACTCCACCGATTACAAGGTTGATAACCCAAATGACTATCTGTCCGATAGCGGTTGATTGTAAAGTAGACCATATGCCTAAAAGGTTAGTGCCTCGTACTTTCCAATCAGGGATGTCTGTCTTGAGCTTTTCATCAATAATCAAGGTAATGAAGGTCGAGAACAAATTAACCTTGCTTGATGTGGACATACTAAGTTCGTTGTATTTTGCATTATCGAAAGCATCAGCTTCGTCTTTGCCAGATAAAAAACGTTTTGGTTTAAGATCATTTCGTTCAATTAATTTTTCGATGTGAGGATTTCCGATATATCCTCCTCCGAACTGTAATTTGAATAAATAGGCTAAGTCAACTTTTTTCTCATCGTCAATGATTTTTGGTGTCCCTCCAAGGACTCGAAAACGATGTTCAAGAGCATGGAATCCGAAGACTGTGTCTCTCATATTCCAATGTACCCAAAATTTTTCACTCTTTTTGTCCACAAAATCATAGAAATCTTTTAGAAGTTGAGTTTCTATATCTTTATAGGTTTCTTCTGTAATAGGTAAATTGAGAATTTCAGCGTATTGATGAATCGAAAAATTATTGGTTTGTGCATTGTTAAATTGACGAACTGCTATTGAAGCAATTTTAGGACTACGTCCTCCTAAGTTATAGAAACTTTCACAAGAATAGTGAATAATTAAGTACCGCTCGGGGTTTTCTTCAATTGCTTTGAAAGTTTTCTGTGCTTTCTTGTAATCAGAATATCTGGACATTACTTTCTCCAATCATTTTTTACAAATATTATACCAAATTTAGAAAGGGGTGAGGGGTATTGCAATGGACACTAAAAATGTTGCGTGCCAGGGATAATCTTACGCAAAAACAAGCTGGTCAGCTGGTAGGTGTTACTGCTGACACATGGGCAAATTGGGAAAATCAAAAAACATTTCCAGATGTCCAAAAAATTATTGAAATAGAAAAAGCGTTCAATGTCAATTATGATGACATTAAATTTTTAGGCTCAATCACGGTTTAAACGTGATGACACAAAACCAACCAAACTAGAGAGGAAAAACAAAAATGAAACCACTTGGATCAAGACGTGATGTTATGTTCGAAAAAATGAGCGAACAAGAGCGACAAGAATGGCTTGCTATCGAAAAAAAATGGCAAACAGAACATGAAGAAATTAATCTTCGTCTTCGTAAAACTCAGCAGGATTTCAGAGAAAGTGTAATGGATTTTTTCACTGGCGTCCTGAATGAAGCAGATAAAAAAGACCCTGCAACTATCAAAGCGGTCGCAGAGTTGATTGAAACGGTGAAACCTCTAGAAAAATTTAGCTAGTTGGTTTCTGAAGAACACTGACACGAACAACGTGGCGTAGATCGATGAGGTCGTAGTAGTAGTTCCCATCGTTATCGTGCATACGTTGGCGTCGTAACTCAATGAGATTGCTGTCGTAAACATCGTAATCACTATCTAAGTTATCTTGGCCATATACTTCGCTAGTTCCATCAGCAAAGAAAACAGTGACTTCGTTGTACCTATGCAACATCTCAATGATGTAACGTTTCATATAATCACCTCCTTTCAGCTTTATTATAGCACAAGGAGAGGGGTAACCATTTTAGAAAAGAGGAAGCTATGAGCGAAAATACTGAATTGTTCTTAGGTATTCCAGAATTGACGGAATTATTTGAAAAGCGTCATAGAATGAATAACCTAGAAGTTAAAATGCCTTATTGGGTATTAAAAAACCTACTCAATCGAGCAGGTTATCTTCCAAAGGATGAGGCAATAACAATTGTACCTCATCTAGCAAAGACCGAGATTTTTAATGAGTTCGTTAAACCGACAGGAACTCAAAAACAAATCCTTATGTGTCTAGTGAGTGACTTTCCAAGAACTTTAGAGCAGTCACTTTCTGAATGTCGTCACATTCCAGAGAAGCAAAGCCCTGTTCGTAGGAAAAGACGACCGTATCGCCGTCACTAAAGTTTACTTCAGTGGTGATATAAGTACCGTTAGCAGTGTGAAACAAAAGTGCTTTGGAATCGCCACTCGATAAACTGTTAAGAAATGGTTCTAAATCAGACTTAGTCATGAAATCACCTCCTTTCGGCTTTATTATAGCACAGGAGGTAACAAAAAAAGCCCCTTGACAAAGTCAGGAGCTTACCAAAATATCTAACAAAATTATAACACAGAAAGGGATGAATTGCTATGACCAAAGCTGAAACGGTCAGAAAATATTTTATTGACAACCCAAATGCGACGGTAGATGATGCAGTCGAAAACTTAGCGTCTGCTGGATTGGATAAACGTAGTATCAATATCAATTTGAAGCGTGATATTGAACGTGGAAATGCCATAGCCAATATAGACGGTACATTTGATTACTCTTTGTTAACGGATGCGAAAATGAAGGCAGCAGACCTATTGGCCTGGAAACAGGAAATCAGGCAAGCTTTAGTTGAGCAGTTGCTGGATGCTAACAAGGTTGAAACTGACAGCAATCAGATCCGTTTGAATGCTAAGGTCATCAATCAACTGCTTTCTGAAATTTAACAAGGAGGAAAATACTATGCCAAAAGCTGAATTAGTTTACAGACCAGCTAAGCAGTCTGAAAAGGCAGAAGCTGGTGACTATGCACACCTTTGTCAGAGATGGGAAGGTTTGACCGTCGGAACGGCTAAAGTTTGGGCAGCGGAAATGCGAGAGCATCCGGACTTCAGACAATACATTGAAAATCCAACTCACAGAATTGTCTTTATTAACTACGAAGGTTTTCGATTGTTTATCAAGTGGAAAAGTCGCAATCGATTCAGACCGAAAAAAGAAACGCTGGCAGAAATGCTTGAAAATATCAAACGAGAAAAACAGTTAGGAGCGTAGAATGACAGAATCTATTTTTACAGCCATAGGAGCATGTGCAGTATTTGCCATTCCGTGCGTAGTGGTTGCAGCGATTGATTACAGGAATGCGGAAAAGCAACGTAAGGAACGTGAAGCGGAATTACTTAGAGAGCAACTGACAGCTCTGGCTTGTGAACGTGCAGTTGAAGCAGATAGACAAGCCTGGAAGAACCGTGTTAAACAGTCACTTGCAAGCTGGGAACCAATCAAATTTACTGATGAGGTACCAACTCGGACGCCTAGAAAGTGGGGCAGACATGCTTAGTAAGTTGTTTAGAACAAATCAAGTTGACAGCTATGGCATTGACCTACCAACTAAGACAATTGATCGACTTGAGCGTGAAAATGCCATTCTTCGTGGCATGGTAAATGATCTTGATAAAGAAAATTGCGAATACAGAAGAGTCAATCAACAGTTGGTTGATGAAAATGCACGTCTACAACGTATCGCAGAAAAAGAAGAAATTTTAGGAGGTGCCTATGGTTAGAAATAAAATGTCAAATCTAGCCGATACCTTATTCGCTCAATTGGAATCTTTGGATGATAGGGAACTCTCAGAAAATGAGCTGAAAATCGAAATCGAACGGTCCAAAGCCATGGTTTCCGTTGCTGGTCAAATAGTGTCGATTGGCAAATTGGCTATTGAAGCTGAAAAATTAAAACAGGAAGCTGGTGTTGAACATGCCCCAATCGCTTTGCTGGAAGGATGAATATACTGTTTATATGCATGAGATTTGTCCTGGCCGATTAACACCAGAAGTTACCGAAATGTTAAATGCAAAGTTCGGAACCAGTTATACAAAGTCACAAATTGCAGGTGTCAGAAAACGGCTAGGATTGCCAGTCGGAAAAGTGTTTCAAGGGAAGCTACTGACTTACGAGCAGCATCAATATTTCTTGAAGAATCATCAAGGAAAGATGGCTCATATCTTCGCCGAGGAAATGAATAAGAAATTCGGTCTAACCCTAACTGGCCAACAAATTAAAAGTTACCGTAATAATAATAATTTATACAGTGGGTTGACAGGTCACTTTGAAAAAGGACATTTTCCGCACAACAAGGGTAAGAAGTATCCTAATATGCCACCAAACAGCGGTCAATTTCAAAAAGGGAACAAGCCTCCAAACTGGGTACCTGTTGGAACGATTCGATATACCACAGACGGTTATCCGAAGCGCAAAATCGCAGAACCCAATGTTTGGGAATATTGCCAACGTGCTGAATGGGAAAAACACAATGGACCAATTCCAAGCGGTCATTCTGTTGTGTTTTTGAATGGTGACAAGACCAACTGGGATATTTCAAATCTGGCTTGTTTATCTAAGAATGAAGTTGCGAGGATGAACCAAGATGGTTTATTCGCGTCCGATGCAGACTTAACAAAAGTTGGTATTGGTTATACGAAGCTAAAAAATAAAATTATTGAGGTGAGAAGAAATGGCTAATATTTATGAACTAACTGGAATCTTTAAGCAGATTGCAGAAATGGAAGGTATTGATGAAGAAACCAAACTGGATACGCTTGAGTCTATTGACTGGACGGAACAATTTGAAGAAAAGGTTGAAAACACCGTCAAGGTCATCAAGAACAAAGAAGCAGATGTGGATCAACTCAAAGAAGAAATCGACCGCTTAACCAAACGAAAAAAATCTATTGAAAATGACATCACACGACTCAAAACAGGGCTACAAGGTGCATTTGAAATCACTGGACATGAAAAAGTTAAGACTTTGCTATTTACCGTGAGCTTGGCCAACAATCAACCATCTGTGGTTGTAGATGAAGATCTGCTGCCTAAGAAATATTTTATTCAAACATTGAAACCTGACAAGACAGCTATCAAAGAGTCACTGAAAGCTGGTAAGAAGGTCAAGGGTGCAGTGTTGAAAGAAAGTAGAAGTTTGAGGATTAGATGATGGAATTGATGAATAAAACTAGGATTACAGAATCCTTAGCAGTTGTTATCGGCCCACAGTCGGTAGATGTATTGACGACGGAAGGTTTTCAATTTGATGTCGCAATTCGATTTGTAAAAATTGATGAAACAAATCTGGACCAAGGGAATGAGCAACCGGTATTTACTCCAGAATATAAATTGGTGACTGTGGCTAAGTACAAGGATAAACCGATCTTCGAGGACGAAGATGATCTTAAGAATTTTGAAAAACAATCCAAAGAAATAAGAACCCTATTTGCATTTGCGAAAGCGAATAAACAAAATTGGTTCAATACTGCATTATTTGAAGGTGTGTTGACAGAGAAGGTTGGTGTTTGATGAAAATACTTGCGATTGACCCATCAAGCAACCGAATTGAGACATCCACAACAGGAATAGTCTTGCTAGATAATGCAGGTCTAGTGAGCTATTGGATCGTTCCGTTCGGTGCCAGGAATTTTAGCAAGTGGTTTCGTGAAGTTGGTCGTGACCTGGAATACGATGTTGCCATTGTAGAAGAATACCAGGTACGTGACAATGATTATTCTCGAGATAACTCAGTCGCTGAGACCGTGGAAGCTGTTCAAGCGTGCTTTCCCAACGTGGAACTCGTTCGCAACGCTGGCTATGTGTCAGATATTCCTGATCAGTTACTTAGGATGCTTGGTCTTTGGACTTTTGACAAATCACATCATCAGGATGTGAGGGCTGCTGCTCGTTTGGCATTATTCTGGGCACAGAGAAAAGACATCGAGGAGGTTATTCAAGACATTGGAAATCGAATTACGCAAATGGCAAGCTGAGGCCGTGAAACGGAGTGACCGCGATTGTCCTGGTATTTTTCTGGAAGGTCTTGGCGGTCGTGGGAAAACTATCTGTGCCTTTGAGATTGCCAAGCACAAGGGTGCCAAGAAGGTCTTGGTTCTGAACAATCGGCTGTCAATCCTGAATGGCTGGATTGACACTCACAACAAACTCTACTTACAAGACTTCCAGCTGGAAGCTATGACAGACAAGCGAATGCAGAATATCGTAGCAAGCGGCGATGTCCTGGAGTTTGATGTCTTAATCGTTGACGAGTGGCAGAATATGTCCAGCGAGGCTAACTATAAAGCTTACAAAAAAATCCGACGTGGATACTCAATAGGGCTGTCCGCAACGCCAATCAGGAAAAAAGGTCAAAACTTCTATCCGCTAGAAAAAACAATCTTTGGCCAGGCGGAGCCAAACAATAAATTTGATTGGCAGAAACAGCACGGCAAGATGAAGTATGACCGTTTCAGTTACTCAAAGGAAAAGTGGGAAGACTTCCGTGACTATGAAAGTTATGTGTCAGGGTTGCCGAATTTCTTCCGTTGGGAAGAGATTGAGGAGATCGAGGGAGCAGAGGAGAACAATGGATTTGAAGTCATCTTTGAGCCAATGTGGTGCCTGCCAGCAAATCCAGAAGAACTTGACCAACTGCGACGGTTGAACATTGTCGGAAAGAATGGTAAGTATGCCATGGCCAAGCAATCATTTGGTCGCAAGACTTTCGAACGGTATTTGACTCAGACAGGATTTGAAGTTGATTTTCCGAAGCTTAAAGCGGTCAATGCAGATACCCCAATGTTACTTCAATTAGACCTCCTCTTGGCCAAACAGTCAGAAATGTTAATTGTCAGCAAGTCCAAGCAAATCGTTGAGGTTATCTATGAACGGCACCCTGAAATCGGTATTTGGACTGGCGATAAGAAAGAAGGGCATGATAGGACCAACATGGTCGCTACTAGCCAAGTATTAGGAGTTGGGGTCGATGGGCTCCAGCACCGATTTAAAACAATTGTAGTTCTGGATCCGTCCCAGCCTAGTGACGGAGATTATGACGACTATCGGCAACTTCTTTGGCGGATTACTGGTAGCCGTCAGCAGCACGACGTTAGGGTCGTAGAATTTTATTTTTAAAAAAATAAAAGGAGCAAAAAAATGAAAATTTCAAACAAGTTAATCGTATTGCGTGAGAAAGAAAAGGGCTATTTTATGTCAGAAATCAAAAATAATCCCCATTCACTTGCAACGAAAGCAGGTTTTGTAGAAGAAATCCGTGGTGCCCTATCACTTCCATACAAGCATTATTTGAAACAAAAATCCGAAATTAAAGCTCTAGCGAAAATTCATGATTGTGAAATCATCTTGGTAGATGCTGAGTATACACTTACTTATCCTAATGGAGAAGAGGTTTCTAAAATTATTCCCAAAGAATCAAATTTATTTGATGATTTGATGGAAGCAATCAAACAATTTTAAGGAGAATACATGACAGTAAAAGAATCACCAATATTTGCAACCCTGTGCAGTATTCAGACAGAGCTGGTTGCACCGAAAGGACAGTACAATTCTTTCGGAAAATATAACTATCGTAGTGCAGAGGATATTTTGGAGGCACTAAAGCCTTTACTCAAAAAGCATGATGCCTCCCTGGTATTAAATGACGATATCGAACAGATTGGGGACCGCTACTATGTTCGTGCTACAGTAACATTATTTGCATGTGGCAGTTCAATCAGTGCCCAAGCGTCAGCAAGGGAAGAAGATACAAAGAAAGGCATGGATGGCAGTCAGATTACAGGAACCGCATCCAGTTACGCTCGAAAATATGCTCTTAACGGGTTGTTTGCCATTGATGATAACAAGGACCCTGATACGGACGAATATGCGAACCAAACTGGTAAGCAAGCACAAGCTCAGAAATCAGCGCAAAGTAAGCCTGCATCAAATCCAAAACAGAATCAGAAAGCATCTGGCAGTGTTAAGTACATCACAGGAGCCCAAGCGAAGAAGCTACGTGAAGACATCAAGAATATTGCGGAGGCTTCAGGCGGTCCGGTTAATACGGTTGGCGTATGGTTCATTGGCCAACTTGGTGTGGATAAAATCGAAAGTATTCCAGCTGACCGTTTGAAAGAAGCACAGGATCTGATTGTAAAAACTAAGATAGCGAAAGGGATTGAATGATGATAATTGAAACTTTGAAAGAATTTGGAATGGCTGTACTTTGGTTATTCCTTGGCTATCTGCTCGGTGAGCGTAACAAGAAAGGAAGCGAGTAATGGGATATACAGAACTCGGACGAAAACGTCCAATTGTAATTCAAGGTGATATCTATGACGAAATCTTGATTTACAAACATAAAGGTGAAGTTTGGGGCGTGTGTTATAAAGGCGGTGAGATTGATGTCGTTTATAATTACACGAAAAAAGATTACTATTGGTCGAGAATCTTTGAAATGACATTGAAAGAAATCGTTAAGAAAATCATTCAGCCATTAAAAAGAAATGGGCCGGGAAGTTTTACAATGATTGATTACGAATTGGTGAGAAAGGCCTTGAAGGTGGAAAAATTATGATTAACAATGTAGTACTAGTGGGTCGCATGACTCGTGATGCAGAACTTCGCTATACTCCGTCTAACCAGGCTGTTGCGACTTTTACTCTAGCAGTTAACCGCAATTTTAAAAATCAAAACGGTGAGCGTGAAGCGGACTTTATCAACGTAGTCATTTGGCGTCAGCAGGCTGAGAATTTAGCTAACTGGGCTAAAAAAGGTGCTTTGGTTGGAATCACAGGTCGCATTCAGACTCGTAGCTATGATAACCAACAAGGGCAACGTGTCTACGTTACTGAGGTAGTTGCAGAAAGTTTCCAACTCTTGGAAAGCCGTGGACAACAGTCGAATTCTCAAGATGGATCATTTGGAAATTCAAGTCCTATGGATATCCAAGACGAAGATTTGCCGTTCTAGGAGGTGCTAGATGGGGATGAAGAAAGCGGCTTTGGCTTATCAAAAAAAGGGCTTTTCGGTCATTCCTATAAGCCCTTCTAACAAGCAACCAATGATAAAATTTGCTGATAAACCAGCAATGACCGCACAGGAAATTGAAGATTTTTGGAGTCAGTATCCGGATAGTAATATTGCTGTCCGGACTGACAAATTCTTTGTAATTGATATCGATCTGCACGGCAAACATAATGGATACGAGAGTCTGGCCAACTGGGAACATCTCAACTTGATTACCCCGACACTGCAGGCGAAGACTGCCAGCGGTGGCAAGCATATCTTTTACTTTAAGCATCCAGATGTTTCCATGACGCAGATGATTGGATTCCTACCTGGTGTCGATGTCAAAGCACATCCAAATAACTATGTTTTGGTCGCTCCGTCAAAAACACCAAAAGGGGAATATGCCTGGGACTTGGAAAAGTCAAAAGAAGGCGGGACCATGGTCACTGCCAGTCGAGCGCTAGTCATGGCCATTAAGCAGGAGTATCTAAAAAAGAACAACCGAAGCGAACTTGATGACATTTATTATCAAATCCGGAATGGTGTTGGTAAACGAAATCGGACCACGGAGGTCTTTGAAATGATTGTCGGAGGGTTTGGTGAGGAAGGTAGTCGAAACGATACGGCAGCCAAGTTTGCTGGGACATTATTGGCCAGAAGTGTTGACCCAAACTGTGTTTTGGAATTGGCACGGATTGCGAATAATAATTCTGCTGATCCACTAAGCGATAGAGAGCTTAGTCGGACGGTAGATAGTATGATACAAAAACACATGAGGGGAGGTGGCAGTGATTGGTGATGTAGTAAATATCTCAGTCAAACAATTTACCAGGACGAAGAAAAAGGTCCTGGACGAAAACGGAGAAAAAGTTGAAATTGATGCCATTGTCTCAGACAGTCCTCGAAATGTGCTGTTGGCCATGAAGAGTGATAACAAGCTCAATGATTTCCTCCGGCACAATGAATTTACTGGTGAGCATGAAATTGTGGCCGATGTCAAATTGGATGCTATCATCATGAGGAAAGGTCAGCTGCCCTCCGCATTTGAATCCTATCTCAGCGTTTACCTGGAAAATCATTTCAAGGTTGTGTTCAAGACCAGGGCTTTGCAAGATGGTATTGAGGCATTCTTTGCTGAAAAGACCTATAATCCTGTCCAGGAATACATGGAACATGCCTATGATAGTTGGGACCATAAGGAACGCTTGAACCAAGTCTTCCAGACCTGGCTTGGCGCTGAAGACAGTATCTATGTTCAGAAAATCGCAGAAATGTTCTTTGTAGGGGCTGTGTCCAAGGTCTTCAATCCCTGGGTCAAGTTCGACTACACTCTTGACCTGGTCGGTGGCCAGGGTGCCGGTAAGACAACATTTCTGCAAAAGATTGCAGTTGACTGGTACACGGATTCAGCTAAGGATTTCATGGATAAGGATAACTACGAGATTATGCTAAAATCCCTGATCGTCAATGACGACGAGATGGTGGCCAGCAGGAAGACAACCTTTGATGAACTCAAGGCTTTTGTGACCAAGACCGATTTGACATTCCGTAGGTCCTATGGTCGTCGTGCTGAAAAGTTTCCCAAGAACTTTGTTATTGCTCGGACCAGCAATAAGGTCGAGTATCTGGGCGACAAGACTGGTGAGCGACGTTTCCTGCCAGTCTTAGTGGATGCATCTAACCAATTCGTCAAGCCATTCGACATGACGGACAATGATGTCCTGCAGTTGTGGGGTGAGGCAGTTGCAATTTACAAAAAAGGCTTCACGTTGACCTTTGATGAAGACTTCGAAGACGAGCTGGCAGTCTATAAGGAACGCTTTACGTATCGCGATGAGGCAGAAAATCAAATCTATGATTATTTGGATATGCTAGTTCCGGAAGAATGGGATAGCATGTCTGTAGTTCAACAGCATCAGTACACATGGGCTTATTTCAACAATGGTGTATATCGGAATGATGCCGGCTTTATCTACGAAGGTATTAAGCCGCAAGAAAGTGTGTCATCAAAGCAGATCCTGAAGAATGTTTTTGACATCGATGTCGCCAAAGGAGATAAATTAGCTCGGAAGATTAAGCTGATTATGGACAACAATCAGGATTGGGAATACAAACAAAAAAGAGTCAATGGAAAAATGACTCGAGGATACTTCAGAAAAAATATTCAATAAATTTTGATGGTACACTTTCAGAAAATGATGGTACAAAACACGTCGACTGTACCATCATGTACCATCACTGTACCATCAATGATGGTACACCTCTTGAAGCCTTGTTCATCAAGGGTTTAGGACAGTTTTTGCATGCTGTTATTTTATAGCGTGATGGTACACCCCTAAACCATTGGTAGTATTGGGTTTGTAGGCTGTTTATATACCTCAGTACCATCAATTTTATAAATATTTAAGTTAATAAATATAGCAAGTGCTATAAAGCCCTGTATAATAGGATTCTTGATTTTTATAATAAATGTTTTTGAAAAAGTGATGGTACATATGGTACATATTGATTTTATACAAAAAATGAATAAAAAGGAGTAAAAATGGCAAAAAATAAACCCTCTGTTGGTGATATTGTTCTGATTAAAGGACGAATCACTGGATTTGATGATTCAGACGAAATTTTAGATACTGCAATTGCGACATCAGAAAATGAATTCTATATCAATTCAGAAGATATTCACTCTGTTATTGAAAGAAATATGACTGATCCAGTCAAAAAGCCGTCGCATTACCAAGGCCGGTTCGGACTTGAAGCTGTGGATGTCATCAAAAATTTTGCAGCAAGCCCTGAGTATGAAGAGGGATTTTATTGGGGGAATGCCATCAAGTACATGTTACGTTGGCACGGCAAGAATGGACTGGAAGACTTGAAGAAGGCTCGTCAAAATCTTGACTGGCTGATTGAAACTTTGGAGAAAAAATAATGGTTGAACTAACTAGAAGACAAGCTGAGTTTGTTGAAATTATGAGGAAATCGATTCTTGATCCAGAAATACAGGAATTGACAAATAATCAAAACCTGCTAAATGCAGCTCTATTACTAGGATACGTAGTGAAGGAGGAAGTGGTACATGACTTGGACAGTAACAGTATTATTTGATCACATGTTAGTTGATGAAACGCATTACTTCGAAAATGAAGCTGATGCTTTGAAATGTAAAGAAGGCCTGGAAGCTAGGTATCGAGGTCAGCGGTTGTACAGCGTTAGGATGGAGGAAGTTGAGTGAAAGAAATGGATCCATTGGTTTTGGTGACTCTGTGTCTGGTCATTGCTTTATTTGCAGCAGTGACAGAAGTAAAAGTATTGCGTGAACAAGTGAAAAGACTGGAAGAACGTGAAATGGTTATTATCCATAAAGTCGATAATGCGGGCGTGACTATGGTCGGAAAAGTCACAAGGAAGGACATTGTTGACGGTAGGTACTATGTAGAAATCGGTGCCTACGGCAAATTCTTAGTCACAAAGGGTCAGTTTGAAACAATCAAAATCGGTGATGATATTCCGGATTACCTACAAGGAAGGGGTAGCTAGAAAATGAAACCTATAAGATATCCATACTCAGGAAAGACTAAGATTGTCAGAAAAGAAATGCCAAGGTTTATCATGCTGAGTTATACAGCTTTTGATAGTAGTTTGGTTGATCGCATTGACACAATGGTTCAAACAGGAATAAGTGAAACTCTAATTACTTTCAAAATTCCTAGGTTCTTCTCATACGAAGAAAAACAAATCAGAGTGCCGTTACCGCTAATTAAAGTTGTAAAGATCCTTAATCAGTACTAAAAAAAGCCAAGGCACTCTCTGCTCTGGCTGTGGTTTAACGCTATCAATATTATACCACAAAGGAGACCGAGAGTGAACAAGGCTAAAGAGTTACTTGATGAACTACAAAATTTGGATGAAGAGATACAGAATCGAATTGATGAGCTTGCTAATCTTGAAGCTAGTTTACTTTCTAGTCCTAAAATGAACGTGAATAAGGTTCAAGGTGGTCAGAAAATTCAATTAGATGAACGTTACATTGATATTTTTAGCATGCAAGATTCCTTGAAAGAGTATATGAAGGATGCTACTGAAGAAGCTATCAAACGCAGAATTGAATTGAGTAGGCTGATTGATAAAATGCCAAAACCTGCAAGTCGAACAATTCTAAGGATGGTGTATATTCAGAAAGCTAGCGTATATGATATGATTGAGTTTTTACAATGCAGCAAGACTACTTTCTACAAAAAGAAAAAAGATGCAATCCGTGAACTAGGTGCTGTGATTGACAAAAGTGAACTAAAGTGAACTAGTCTGTAGCGCACTGGTCAAACAATCGTGCTATTATTATATCATCAAGAAATTGAGAGGTGCTGTAATTATGCGGTGCCTCTTTTGTTTGAGGTAACGATGAGAGCAGACAAGAGCGGAACGCATAGAGTAGCTTTTGAAAAGAATAAGAAGAGAATACTTAAGACTGCAACACATTGTGGAATATGTGGTCAGTTAGTTGATAAGAAATTAAAATATCCAAATCCAATGTGTGCAGTAATCGATCATGTGGTTCCGTTGGCAAAAGGCGGTCATCCATCATTGATTGAAAATCTGCAGTTGGCTCACATGTCTTGCAATAGAATTAAATCTGATAAGTTATTCGCAGATAATTCTAAAGCAGAACCAAAAACAGTGGGAAATAGAAATCTTCCTCAGAGTCAAGATTGGTCAAAGTTTATCTGTGCAAAATCTGAAGGGGGGTAGAACCCCACCAATTCGTTCGGCCGGACTTCACGCCGTCACTGTACATTTTTTTTCGCGTTAGGATTAAGTGGTATAGGAGTTATCAAAAATGATAAAAAAATCATGTGCTTTTTGTGGACGAAGCTTCACGGCAGAATCAAAACGGGTTAAATATTGCAGTGATAAATGCCGTAAGGACGGGGCTAGAGACAAACAGCGTAAATTGATGAAACAAAAACGTGCTGACCTCAAAAAGCAAAAATCTAAAAAAGATAATCCTAACAACCAACCAGCCAAAAAACGTAAAAAAAAGAAAAATTTGCTGAAATACTATCAAGATTTTAAAACCAAGATTTTGGCCAATGAAGCTGAGTTTGGTTTTACTAGTCGGACCATTGTCGAAGGTGTGGAAGTCCACGAACCAGACTTTGAAGAGCAAGTGATCAATAAAATTAAGGAGCAATCAAAATGAGTTACAAAGGAATGAGTTATCTCCGGAAGAAGTTAGCTCTATATCAATTAGGAGTTAAGAAACGTTATAGGTTCTATGCTATGGCAGACAGAGACGATACCAAAAGTTTTATCATCCCTGACAACGTCAAAAGCATGTATAACTCGGTTATGGGATGGACGGCCCACAGTGTGGATGCCTTGGCTGACAGAATCATTTTCCGTGAGTTTGCAAATGATGATTTTGAAGCAACCGAAATCTTTGAAGCTAACAATCCAGATATCTTTTTTGACACGGCTATTCAATCAGCCTTGATTGCATCTTGTTGTTTTGTGTACTTGGTCCCAAATCCTGATGGTTTGCCTAAAATGCAGGTCATTGAAGCCAGTAAGGCAACTGGTGTCATTGACACCACAACATTTTTGCTAACTGAGGGATATGCAATCCTAGAAGCGGACGAAAACGACAACCCGGTATTAGAGGCATATTTTACCAAAGATGTGACATGGTATTACCCTAAAGGTGCAAATCCATACAGTATCTCCAATCCGACCGGTCAACCTTTACTAGTGCCAATTATTCACAGACCTGATGCGGTCCGTCCCTTTGGTCGCAGTCGAATTACTAGGGCAGGCATGTACAATCAGTTGGCAGCTAAGCGAACCCTGGAGCGTGCAGAAGTGACAGCAGAGTTTTACTCGTTCCCTCAAAAATATGTTTTGGGAACTAGTCAAGATGCTGACCCGATGGAGAAGTGGAAAACGACAGTGTCGAGTCTCCTTGAAATTACAAAGGACGACGACGGAGATAGTCCTAATGTCGGTCAGTTTAACACTGCTAGCATGGCACCATTTATTGATCAGTTGCGAATGTATGCATCATTATTTGCCGGTGGAAGCGGTCTGACCATGGATGACCTTGGTTTTCCATCAGATAACCCATCATCGGTCGAAGCTATAAAGGCAGCGCATGAGAATTTGAGAGCTGCAGGTCGAAAAGCCCAACGCTCAATCGCATCTGGTCTGTTAAATGTAGCCTATGTGGCCGTTTGTTTACGGGATAGATACCAGTACACTAGAGAGCAGTTTCTCAATACAAAAATCAAGTGGGAACCACTCTTTGAGGCGGATGCCAATATGTTGACCTTAATTGGCGATGGTGCTATCAAACTTAATCAAGCCTTACCTGGCTATATCAACGCCGAAACCATTCGTGATTTGACCGGGATTGAAGGAGATATGTCAGCCACTCCAAAGGTAGCGGAGGTGCTAGCAAATGAATGATGATATCCTACCTAGCTTGCTGAAAGAGGTTCAGGATAAGTTTGAGGTTGCTTATGGAAAAAGTGACATCATTAGCTCTGCTTTTGCCAAACTTAAAAATAAAAAGGCAACCTATGCCACAGCAAATGATTTTGCCATAGAGCTTGGTGACATACTCGCAGAAGCTCTTGGTTCGTCCGTTACGGGCGATAAGTTGCCAGATGGAAAAATGTATTACAATATCGGTCAACGTTTACTGAATGACGTGCTAGGTAAAAATTTTGAGCTTGTGAGTAACTTTTCTGGCGAGGTACAGAAAAATCTTAATGAGCAAGCTAATATTGGTCTTAAAGTTCAAACTCCTGAACTTAATCAGGATAGGATTGATGGTATTGTTAATCGTTTAGATTCTGAGGATAAGTTTGAAGATGTCAAGTGGTTGCTTGGTGAACCGATTGTCAACTTTACGCAGTCAATTGTTGACGACAGTATCAAAGTTAATGCTGAGTTTCATGAAAAAGCTGGTTTAAGACCGAAGATAGTTAGAACATCTGTCAGTAAGTGCTGCAAGTGGTGTCAGAGCCTAGCCCGAAGTTATGATTATCCAAACGTTCCACATGATGTTTATCGTCGTCATCAAAATTGTAGATGTACTGTTAATTACAAACCTGGTGATGGAAGAAGACAAAATATCTGGACTAAAAAGGTTGTAAAACCTGTTGATAGTGCTATAATTGAGGTAAGGAAAAGCCTTAATTTAAAACCTGTTTATGATACCAGTCGTTACGCTCACAATATAGACGGAACCGTTAAAGTTAGCCGTACAGTTGAAAGACGAATACCGAATGATGTAAAACCATTTGAAGTGATTGATGTTATCAATACTAAAGGTGTTTCTAGTCGGACCTATATTGATGAATACGGTCGCCGTGGCATGCGTATTGATACCTCTGACCATGGACAACCTAAATATCATCCAATGGGTGCTCATAAACACATCATTGAATACGACGAAAATGGGAACTATTTAAGTGATGGAAAGCCGACTGTATTATCTCAAAAGGATAGAAAGGAGAGCAGGGATATATTATGACAAAAGAAGAAATTAAACAATACCTGGATGCAGATCTTGAATTTTATTATAATGGCCAAGGAGCTTGCTTTTTACCGAGTATTTGTGTAGTAGGTTATGACAACAAAGGACAACAGTTTGACAGCATTGACAAAGCAATGGACGCTAAGGTTTTCGATGGAAAAAGTTTAGTGGATATTTGGGACGAAGTATTGCCACAAGTATCTTAATAAATAATACTCAGCACCGTAGAGGTGCTTTTTTGTTGCAAAAAAGAAAGGAGATGTGAATGTTACGTCACTACATTACCAAATACAAAGAAGGCGACCGCTACTATGCTGAAAGTTGGTTGCAACTCGAATTATTTGGCAAGGTCTGGTGTTTTAGCTGTAAAAAAATCGATGTCACGCTGAGATTTTAGGGAGGTGACCTGACATCTTGAAAGCAGGAAAGACTGCACTAATCGAATAACTTAACCGTATAGAATCCCATGCGGTTTTTATTTTGCCCTGTCGCATGGCTAAAAACTAGGCAATAACGATTGAAAGGATAAGCTATGGTTACTAAGACGAAAACAAGGCTTGGCAATCAGCGTCCAACTCAATCGGTAACTTTACATTATGCTGAAAGTCTGGCCCATGAGGCTATAGAACTTTATCAGAAAACAGGTCGCAGCTGTTATCCTTGGCAGGTCAATTTGCTTGAGCATATCATGGGAATTGATACCGAAGGCCTTTGGGTACATCAGAAATACGGCTATGCTATTCCACGGCGAAACGGTAAGACAGAAGACGTCTATATGCTTGAGTTGTGGGCTTTGCACCATGGATTGAAAATCTTGCACACTGCACACAGAATCAGCACGTCTCATTCTTCTTTTGAAGCATTAAAAAAACTTCTGGAGGACATGGGATACGTGGATGATGTTGACTTTGTCTCTAACAAGGCAAAGGGGCAGGAACGGATTGAGTTTAAATCTACTGGGTCAGTGATACAATACCGAACTCGGACAGCCAATGGCGGTCTTGGTGAAGGTTTTGATTTGCTGATTATAGATGAAGCTCAGGAATACACAGCCGAACAAGAATCAGCTTTGAAATACACGGTAACAGACAGTGATAACCCTATGACGGTTATGTGTGGAACACCACCAACCATGGTATCAACAGGAACTGTTTTTACCAATTACCGAACAAAGGTTTTAGCTGGCAAAAGCGAATACTCGGGTTGGTCTGAGTGGTCAGTCGAAGACATCAAGGATGTCAACGATACTGACTCATGGTATTTGACCAATCCGTCTCTTGGTTATCACTTAACCGAGCGTAAAATCAAGGCTGAAATTGGAGATGACGAACTTGATCATAATATTCAGCGTTTAGGTTACTGGCCAAGCTTTAACCAAAAATCTGCTATCTCTGAAAATGAGTGGAAGAGGCTTGAGGTTGAGGCGGTGCCAGAGCTAACAGGAAAACTATTCGTTGGTATCAAGTATGGTCAAGATGGGGCAAATGTGTCTATGGCTATTGCAGCACGAACGGACGACAAGAAAATCTTCACTGAAGTGATTGACTGTCAATCTGTCCGAAATGGCATGCAGTGGATCATCAACTTTTTGCAAACCGCAGACATTGAGAAGGTTGTGGTTGATGGAGCGAACGGGCAAACACTATTAGCAAACGAAATGAAAGATTTCAAACTTAGGAAGCCAATCATGCCGACAGTCAACGAAATCATCACGGCCAACTCTGTCTGGGAACAAGCTATTGTTCAGGAAACTCTAAGACATGCTAACCAGCCTTCTTTGACTGATGTTGTGACCAATTGTGATAAACGGAATATAGGCTCGAACGGGGGATTTGGTTACAAGTCCCTTTATGATGACCGAGACATCAGCTTAATGGATAGTGCTTTGCTAGCGCACTGGGCTTGCTATATGACGAAGCCTAAAAGAAAGCAAAGAATCAGTTATTAAAAGTAGCATCCAGAAAATGGGTGCTTTTTTAATGGACAAAAATTACCGAACGCACGGGAAAATGCGGAGAAAGGACGTTAATTATGTCATTTAAACCAATCGAAACACAGGAAGAACTTGATCACATTATCGGTGAACGCTTAGGGCGTCAAAAAGAAAAATACGCTGATTATGATCAGTTGAAAAATCGTGTCTCAGAACTTGAAAAAGAAAACGGTGTGTTGAAATCTGCAGCTGAATCAACTAAAGCAAGTACATCTGATCTTGAAAAACAAATTGCAGAGCTGCAAGGTCAAATCAAAACTTACGAAGGCAAAGACTTGCGCTTGCGTGTAGCAGTTGCCAATGGCTTACCGATTGAACTTGCTGACCGTCTTGCAGGAGATGATGAGGAAGCCATCAAGGCAGATGCCGAACGTTTGGCTAGCTTTATGAAGCCGACAGAACCAACACCGCCAATGGCATCAACGGAGCCGAATGTTCCAAAAGATGCCAATAACAACCGTGAACTATTCAGAGGAATGGTTCAGAACCTAGGACTTGAAGATTAAAGGAGAAATATAAAATGGCAGAAGCACAATTGTCAAAAGGAACACTATTTGACGAAAAACTCGTCACAGAAGTTATCAGCAAAGTAAAAGGTCACTCGTCTATCGCTAAGCTATCACCGCAAAAGCCAATCCCATTTAATGGTCAAAAAGAGTTTACTTTTGATTTCGATTCGGACATTGATATCGTTGCAGAAAATGGAAAAAAATCGCATGGTGGCGTAACACTTGAACCAGTAACTATCGTCCCTATAAAAGTTGAGTATGGGGCTCGTGTATCAGATGAGTTTCTATATGCCTCTGAAGAAGCAAAAATTGATATGCTGAGTGATTTTACGGACGGGTTCGCTAAGAAACTGGCTCGTGGTCTCGATATTATGAGTTTTCATGGAATCAATCCACGCACGAAACAAGCATCTACAATCATTGGTGATAACTGCTTTGATAAGAAAGTTACTCAAACAGTCAATTTTACTGAAGGTGACCCAGATGGAAACATGGAAGATGCTGTGGGTCTGGTTGACGGATCAGAACGTGATATCACAGGAGCAATCCTTGACCCGATCTTTACAACTGCACTTTCTAAATTAAAAAATGCTGAAGGTGGAAAACTTTATCCTGACCTAGCTTGGGGTGGTGTGCCAGATACCATCAACGGTTTGAAAGTTGATAAAAACCGTACAACATCTTATAGCATGACTGATCCAAAAGACGTTGCTATTGTCGGTGACTTTGAAACAATGTTTAAGTGGGGTTATGCTAAAGAAGTCCCAATGGAAATCATTAAATACGGTGACCCAGATAATACTGGACGCGATCTTAAAGGTTATAACCAAGTATATATCCGCTGTGAAGCGTACATTGGTTGGGGCATCATGGATGCAGATAGCTTTGCACGTATCGTGAAAGTTGGTGGCTAATATGACTTTGTATATGAATACTAAAACTGGCGCAACAATTGAAGCAAATGGTGTTGTTTCAGGTGGAAACTGGGTACTTGCTTCGGAATTTGAAGAAGCTATTGAAAAATTGACTGTTCCACAGCTTAAGAAAAAACTTGATGAACTCGGCATTGAGTACAACAAGAAAGCACAAAAAGCAGAGCTCTTGGAATTACTGGAAGCTGCTAAATCAGAAGAGGAGTAATCCATGGAACCATTCGCTACAATTGAAGACTTGTCCACATTGTGGCGGGGACTAAAACCGGCCGAAACCAAGAGAGCAGAGGCGCTTTTAAAAGTCGTCTCCGACTCTCTTAGGGTTGAGGCTGAGAAAGTAGGTAAGGACCTCGACAAGATGGTCGAAGCAAAGCCTTATTTCGCAACAGTGGTTAAGTCTGTGACTATTGATGTTGTCGCACGTACTCTTATGACTTCGACTGACCAGGAACCTATGACGCAGTATTCCGAGTCAGCCCTTGGCTACTCTATCTCAGGGTCTTACCTGGTTCCTGGTGGTGGTCTCTTTATCAAAGATTCGGAAATTAAACGACTAGGTCTGAAAAAGCAACGTTTTGGAGCGAGGGATATTTATGGGACGGATTAAAGGGATACCGATTGTCTTGATTGACAAACAGATCATTGACAAGGATTCGTTTGGTCATCCAAAGACTGCGGATGTGGAGATTGTGGTTGAGAACGTCTTGATTGCGCCTGCATCAACTGAGGATATTACCAATCAAATCAATCTGACTGGTAAAAAAGTTGTCTATACTCTTGCAATTCCTAAAGGCGATGTTCACAACTGGACGAATAAGGAAGTTCGCTTTTTCGGCCAACGATGGCGAACAGTTGGTGAACCGCTGGAAGGTCTTGACCATCTGATCCCGCTTGAATGGAATAAGAAAGTGCAGGTGGAACGGTATGGCTAGAATGAAATTTAAGCTGAACCGTGCGGGTGTTCGTGAACTGTTGAAATCGCCTGAGATGCAGGCAGTTTTGACTGACAAGGCAAATGGCATTCGAAATCGTGCTGGTACTGGATATGAGTCGGACATTTTTGTCGGCAAGACTCGTGCCAACGCTATGGTCTATGCTGATAGCTATCAAGCTAAACGGGACAACAAGAAGCACAATACCTTGTTAAAGGCGGTGAAGTCATGATTGAAGTCATCACGTTGAACTTTTTAACCGAGCATCTTTCTGTGCCTGTCTATACGGAACATCAGGAGAAAATGCCTGACAGCTTTGTGATTTTTGAGAAAACGAGCGGTGGAAAAAAGAACTATCTGAATCAAGCAACTTTGGCGATACAATCTTATGGGCAGTCTTTGGAAGAAGCTGCCTTTTTGAACGAAGAAGTCAAACAAGCGATTGAGAAGATGGTGGCATTGCCGTCTATCAGTAGAGTTGAATTGAACTCGGACTATAATTTTACAGATACGGAAACCAAACGCTATCGCTATCAAGCGGTAGTGGATTTTATTTATTTTTAAAAAAGGAGAATTTACATGGCAGATGCAAAACTTGTGTCATCGGCAAAGCCCGATATTGCTGGGGCGATTTCCTCAGCTCCAACGGGAACGAGCTTGCCGACCAATGCGACTACTAAGCTAAACGCGGCTTTTAAAAACTTAGGCTACATTTCAGATGATGGCTTGACTAACGAGGACACTCGTGAATCGGAAGAATTGAAAGCATGGGGCGGTGATGTGGTTGATACTCCTCAAACAGGAAAATCAGACAAATTTACCTATACGTTGCTTGAAGTCTTAAACGTGGAGGTCTTGAAAGAGGTCTATGGTCCTGAAAATGTGACAGGCGACCTTGCAACTGGCATCACAGTCGAGGTCAACTCTAAGGAATTGCCTGCGCATCCATTGGTAGTGGATATGCTGCTGAAAAATGGTGCGAAGAAGCGGATTGTCATCCCAAATGCTAAGGTGCTGGAAGTTGGGGAGATTACCTACGCCGACAGTGACTTGGCTGGTTATGAAACAACTATCCAAGCTCTGCCAGATAGCAAAGGCAATACACACTATGAGTACATTAAGGGAGCTAGCGAGTCAACAGGAACAAGCTCGCCATCGTCATCTTAAGGAGGTTTGAATGTTTGAAGTAAAAACTAGTACAGGTCTTGTGCTTAGCATTGACCAAGACCGTTTGGAAAACTATGAGCTTTTCGAGGCCATCGCGGACGAAGAAGCTGGAGACAGTAGTGCTATGATTCGGATTGTCAATCTGTTACTTGGTGCCGAAGCTAAGAAACTAAAGGACCATGTCCGTACAGAAAAGGGACTAGTGCCTATTCCTGCTCTTGGTGCTGAAATCAAGGATGTCTTTGAACAAGTCAAAGACTTAAAAAACTCGCAATCCTCGCCAGAATGATTGCGGTAGATGAGGATGCTCTTGTCTGTGACTTAGCTGAAACTTATGGCATATATGATTATCAACAGCTACCTATTTTGCGGGTAGCTGTTTTTGCTAATGGTTTGGGCGAGACATCACGGATTAAGAAGGTCTTGTCTGGTCAGAAGGAAGACTTGGATACTCTGCTGCTTGCAGGTATCTATGATACGGTGCGTTTGCTCTTTTGGGCTAAAACTAAGGATGGACAGGCCGGACGGAATCGTCCAAACTCTGTCACTCAAGCCTTGGAAGGTTCGAAAGTGGAACGTGAAGAGAGGGTCTTTTCATCTGGTGAGGAGTTTGAACGTGCTATGCGTGCGCTAGAAATAGAGATTGGAGGTGAGGAGCATGGCGACTGATTTAGGTTCTGCTTATGTGCAGATAGTCCCGTCCGCAAAAGGCATTAGCGGTTCAATATCAAAATTATTGGGTGGTGAAGTTGATAGCGCTGGTAGGTCAGCTGGGTCAAGCCTTGGAGCCTCGCTCGTCTCTGCTTTAAGTGGTGCACTTGCAGCAGCAGGAATCGGCAAAATAATTAGTTCGGCTTTGGGAGCGGGCGCTGCTCTTCAACAATCATTTGGTGGTCTGGATACTATTTACGACGGTGCACAAGAATCTGCTAAGAGGTTTGCAAAAGAGGCTTACAAGGCAGGTGTTTCTGCAAATACATACGCAGAGCAAGCTGTATCCATGGGTGCGAGCTTAAAACAATCACTTGGTGGTGATTCGACCAAAGCGATTAACATGGCTAACAAAGCTATCATGGACATGACAGACAACGCTGCGAAAATGGGAACGGACATTGGCGTCATACAACAGACTTATCAAAGTCTTTCTCGCGGAAACTATGCCATGCTGGATAATCTTAAGCTCGGCTTTGGTGGTACAAAGTCAGAAATGGAACGATTATTGAAGACTGCTGAAGGTTTGCCGTCAGCGATGGGGCGTAAATTTGACATCAGCAACTATGCGGATGTTGTCGAAGCTATCCACCTTGTGCAAGAAAGCATGGGGATAGCTGGGGTTGCAGCTGCCGAAGCTCAGAATACTTATTCAGGGTCCTTAGCTGCTATGAAAGCGAGTTGGGAAAATACACTGGCAGGCTTGTCCTTGGGCGAGAATATAGCTCCACAATTACAAGACTTGGCAACGACGACTTCTAATTTCTTATTTGGAAATTTCTTTCCCATGGTTGGTAATATCTTCAAGGGTTTGCCGACAATGCTTGGGACTATTCTTGGAGACGGTTTAGGTAGAGTCTTTGGCGGAGAAGTGTCTGGGAAGGTCATGGGTGAGTTAAATAAGCTAAACGAAATCATCTTGACATTTTACGATATGACTTTTGGTTCCTTGAGCGAGAAAGACAATATCGATATGCTCGAAAAGGTTGGCTTTAGTAAAGAAACAGCTTCAAAGATTGTGTCTTTATCCGGTCAAATTGGGTCGGTCATTACGTCGTTTTATGACATGATTTTTGGGTCGTTGAGTGAGAAAGACAATATTGATTTTATGGCTCAAATGGGGGTCGATGAAGGTACTGCAACAACGATTGTCAATTTTGCAAATACAATTCGAACTGGCTTTGAGGGTGTTTGGTCTACTGTACAGACATTATTTGGACAAGTTCCTGGTTTCTTCTCTTCGATTATTGGAGCGATTGGACCAATCATAACGACTATCATGGATGGGATTTCAAAACTGGACTTTTCGGGAATCCAGACGTTGATTGAATCTGTATTACCTGCAGTTCAAGCTGGTTTTCAAAATTTTATGGCTATCGTCAGTCCTGCGATTGATTCGGTTGTTCAATCTTTTGTCGCAATGTGGAATGCGGCACAGCCTTTGATTGATATTCTGAGTGGGGCTTTGATGCCTGTTTTTCAAATACTAGGGTCGTTTCTTGGCGGTGTTGTAAAAGGAGCTCTTGAAGGTGTCGGATTTGCTTTTGATGCTTTAAAAGCGGCTATCGAGTTCCTGACTCCTGTGGTCGATTTTTTAGTACAGGCTTTGAATTTCGTTCAGCCTGTGCTGAGCACAATTGCTGAATGGGTTGGCGTAGCCATTGGAATGTTTGGCAATCTGGGGACAGCTGGTCAAGGTTTGAGTGCTTTTATCAAATCAGCATGGACCAATATCCAGTCAGCTATTCAAACAGCTGGGAATATCATCCGAACAGTCATTGACTGGATCAAATTGGCATTTTCTGGCGCTGGAAATGCTGTTGGTGTGCTTAAGAATGTCTTTTCCTTGGCTTGGATGGGCATTCAAGATGCCATTCAAGTTGCGAAAGGTATCATCGACGGAGTAATATCAGGCATCAAAGGTGCATTCAAAGGATTCCAAAGTGTCGTATCTAGTGTTGGTAACGCTGTTGGTGGTATCATTGGCAATATTACATCAACCATTACTGGGCTTGCAAACATCGACATTTCAGGCGCGGGCGCAGCAATAATGGACGGTTTTCTGGGCGGCTTGAAATCTGCCTGGGGAGCAGTCACGGACTTCGTAGGCGGTATCGCTGGATGGATTGCTGAAAACAAGGGTCCTATCTCATACGACCGTGTACTGTTGAAACCTGCAGGTCTTGCTATCATGGAAGGCTTGAATACGAACTTGAAAGTTGGTTTTAGGGATGTCATGGGAACGGTATCTGGCATGGCTGGAGCGATTGCCAAACCTTTTGAAAATCAATCCTTGGCTTATGATATGACTTCAAGTGCATCGGTGGATGTGCGTCGAAATCTGTTATCATCATCTGGTGATTTGGCTGGAAATGATGGCGGAAATAGTTTAGCTGCTCGTCTGGCTAACATCGAGCGATTCCTGTCTGCTTTGGTGGATAAGGAGTTGGCAGTCTATTTGGACGGTGAAAAAATGGCTCAAAATAGCTATATGCATCAAGGAGCGATTATGGCAAGGGAGGGTATCTAATGAACTATATAATCGTCAACGGCTTAGATACTTCGACCTTGCTAGATTGCCATGTACTTGACTTTGGTAAGGCTCAGGCATCGATTGAGCGGTCTGAACAAGTCGAGGTCTTCGGTGCCAATGGTCAACTACATGTCAGTGAGGGTGCGTATGATGGCTACAACAGGACATTTATCATCACGCTGAGGCATTTGTCGGATGCTATGCGACTGATTGAGACATTTCAACCTGATAATAACATAGTGGAATTTGGCTATCTGAGAGATAGCCTTTTCTACTGTGATTTGGTGTCTAGTAGCTATATGCCGCTCGGTCCGCATCGATGGAAAGTCGAAATCACGGTGTCCATGCATCCGTTTCGCTATATCAAAAATCCAGCCGATGTCGTTTTGACTTCATCTGGTTCTATTCAAAATCCTGGCACGGTCTATTCTGAACCTATCATCATCATAGAGGGGTCGGGACGGGTGATCTTGACTATTGGTCAGCAGGTCATGGAGCTGGAAATAGATACTCGTGCAACTATTGATTGCCGTCACAAGCGTCAGAATGTCTATGATAAGAATGGTGCTGTAAAGAACACCATTCGCAAACGTGGTCCATTCTTTGAGATACCTGTCGGAAAAAGCGGTATTGCAACAAGTGGAACTGTTTCAAAAATAACAATCAAAGGGAATTGGAGGTACAAGGTTTGATTTATCTAAAAGACGGTAATATCCCGCTTAATCTTGCTTACGATGATGATATCGTGCAGGAAGCCAATAGTACCTACCAACTATCTTTTAAATTTCCGCTGACTGACGGGAAGTGGAATCTGCTCAAAAGAGAAGTCTTTTTATTGGCGGATGACTTACATGGTGAGCAGGAATTTTTCATTTTCGAGGCGAAGAAAGCCAATGGCTATGTGCAGGTCTATGCTAAGCAGGTCGCAACGCTCTTGAATTACTATTCTGTCAACACTATCTCTGTTGATAGGGTCCCAGGGCAGACTGTCATGACTGCTTTGGCAGGTAGCGTTAAGAGACCATGTCCATTTACGTTTTTTAGTGACATTTTAGACCGTCATACTTTTAACGAGTCCAATGTTTCGGTTATGGATGCTTTGGTCAAGGACAAACACTCTATTGTTGGTCAGTGGGGTGGTGACTTGGTGCGTGACAAGTACCAGGTTAAACTGTTGAAAAATGGTGGTACTGAGAATGAGTCGCTATTTATGTATAAAAAGAATCTCAGTAGCTATGAAGAGTCTGAGAACATTAACAACTTAAAGACACGACTGCACCTCAAAAAGACAATCCAAGGACAGTCTGAGGGTGAGGCAGATCGTGTTATTGCTGTGACAGTGGACAGTCCGTTGATTGGGCAATATCGTCAAATCTATGAAACAGATATCGAGGTTAACGACCAGGATGTGACAGATGAAGCAAGCCTTTTAGCTTATGGGCAGAGGTATTTTGGCTCAACTCTTTGTGATTTGGTAGAAAACTCTATCAATCTAGATGTCAAAGGTAAGTCTGATGTATCTGTTAAGATGTTCGACACAGTAAGTGTATTCCATGAGAGATTTGATGTGGACTTGCGTTTGAAAATTACTAGCTACCATTTTGGACCGATGTCTAAGCGATTGAAGTCAATCGGATTTGGTAAGGTGTCGCAATCTGTCAAGTCTACAGTGGCTAGTATGGTTGCTGGCAGTGTAGATAAAGCTACAAATACGTTATCAGCATCTTTCGAGCAAAAACTACAGAAGGAAATTGATAATGCTAACCGCCATTTCAACACTGAATTTGACAAGCGAATTGAATCCATCAATGACGGTCTCGAGCAGTCAAAAGCAGAAGCTGAAGCTTATGCAGACAATATCAAGCAACAGATAGATGGACAGCTCGCTGAATCTAACCGTCAATATCAACTTGCCCAGCAAAACCAAGACCGTCAGATAGCTGAAAGCCTACGCATCGCTGGTACATCTACTAATCTAGCTAATGCAGCTAGAGCGCTGGCGGAACAGGCTAATAATGACTTGGTCCAAGTTAAGTCAAGCGCAGAATCTCAGGCGCATCTGATATTAAAACAAGCCCAACGTCAATCCGAACTAATCAATCGAGTAACAACAGTTGAGAATGTAGTTGATGGAACAAAAGTCACCGTCACAGAACTGTCTAAAACGCTTAATAAAGCAACAGGAGACATCGACAGTGTTACTAGTCGGACCAAGACCGTCGAGGACAATCTGAGCCAAACTAGGGCACAATATGAGCATCTGATACAGACCGTTAATGCTCAGACTGGTCAGATTGATAGCATCAATCGTAAGACCGTTGATTTGCAGAGCGGTATTGATGGTGTGACGCAGCGGTTTGAGAATTTACAGATTGGCGGAAACAATCTACTAAAAAATACAAAAGATTTTAGTGGCGAATGGGACTATAATGGTCAGCGCAGAAAGATTGCTCCATGGAAATACAATGGATTATCAGCTATCGAAGCTGACTATCCGTGGGAAGGCTTGACTCAACTTATACAAGTCAGGGCTGGAGAAGTGTATACATTCAGCGCCTATGTTGCATCCAGTCTTGCAAGCGATTCTGCTGAAATTTATATTCATCTAAATAATTATCGTACAGAACAGATGTCTGTTGTTGATAATTATTATCGTAAATTCAACATGACTGCTAATTTTCAAAGGGTATCTATAACTTTTAAGGTTATTACTGATGGTTACATTGCTCCACGAATTGAGCGCAGTGATTTAAACGGTATCTTATATTTTGCGGGAATGAAGTTGGAACGCGGAACGATTGCGACTGATTGGTCTCCATCCCTTGAAGACGCTACGAACTACGCAGATGCCAAAATTGCCGAGTACAAAAACACGGTTGACGGACGGTTTGCGGCTATCCAATCCTCTGTCGATAATAAGGCTAATCTGGTCGATTTTCAGCGAGTGCAAGAGACAGCAAGGTTGTACGAGCGGATTCTTGGCGCTTCCGAAAATGAGGTCAACTCAAATCTAGCTAGGCAGGTTTTAACCAGCAGTCTGTGGCAGACGGAAATCACTCGATTGCCTCGTGCTGGAGGAAAAAATTATTTCCTCAATAGCAATTTTAAAGAGGGGTTGCAATTTTGGGAAAATAATACCTCATCACCCGACTTGAGTATAGATCCGCAACTAGCAAGTCAAGTCAAGCGTGTTGGGGCTCTGCATGTGGATACAGGAAATACAGGGGCATTTGCGCACGGTTTTTATCAGATTGTCGACATACCTGTTTCAGCCAATGAGCAGGTAACTGTGTCGTTTGATGTTGCTGGATTCTCAAACAACGATGCTGGACTAATTATCATCATTAACAACCACTTGTTCGATGTCCGGAAAGAGATTCCAGCTGCTGAGATACCAAAAGCGAGTAGTTTTGGCCCTACATCGCTCAAAAGAAAATCTGTCACTCTGACCATTCCTCAGGATTGTGACAGAATTTGCTGTATCATCATTTTCGGACCAGGAACGGTTGGAAACATGGTATTTGCGGACATGCAAATCGAAAAAGGAGGGGCAGCCTCTGACCATCGTCTTAATCCAACTGATGCCAATCGCGAATTGGAAGCAGTCACTACTCGTGTCACTCAATTGGCAGGGTCGTGGGCTGTCCAAAACTTAACCAGCGCAGGAACGGTACTTAACCAAATTAATTTGCTGGCTAATGGTACTAATAGAATCGATGGTCGACTGACACATATCACAGGCCAGACTTTGATTGATAACGGTGTAATCAACAACGCAATGATTGGCAATTTAGATGCTGGAAAAATCACAACAGGGTTTATAGAGTCGGCTAGGATAGCTACTAATAGTATCGACGGTAGCAAATTGGTATTTGACCAAGCTTTCTTTAATAAGTTAATGGCAAATGATGCTTATCTAAAACAACTGTTTGCCCAAAGCGCATTTATCACGAGCGTCCAGGCAGTGGCTGTGTCAGCTAAGCAGATTGTTGGCGGTATTGCTAAAGCCCTCAACGGTGGTATGGATGTCAATTTCGACGAAAGCAAAATCAACTTCTACACAAACGTAGCTGCAATAAGACGTATCTATACTGGACACCCTACTCAATTTATAAAATTCGAAACTGAAGGGAATTACTCGCGAACAATCATCGGGAGCAATCGGAATGGTGGAGAAGTTTTTAACTCTGCAACATTTGCGGGGCTTGTTGTGGAAAACACAAACAACATAAACACAGAAGATAATGTAAGGCTCTATGGAGATAACACGCTATTCAGGCACGCCCAAGGTGACGTCGGTTGGAATATCAATTCTGTCACTCAACGTATAGTCCCTGCTAACATCAACGCAGAGTCCGAAATTTGGTCTAAGCACTTTGTGGCCCCAGATAAAAATTCGAAGCCTGTCCGACTGGATACAGCAGTGGCAGCGTTATGGGACATCTGGAATCACATTATTTACAACAATTTTGAGTTTAACGAAGCACTTCGTACGCACATAAAAGCTAGACGGGACAACTGGAAATTTGAATTAAATTTATAGGAGAATTTATGAACCAAGAACAAATCACACAAGCTCTACGCTTGACTAGTAACGACCTCGCGACAAAACTGTCAGAGGAGATGACGACTAAGAATCTGTTAGCTGTACAGCTGACAGAAGCACAGCAGACCATCGCTAGTCTGCAGGCAGAAATTGCAGATTTGACTCAGCAACTGGACGAAGCTACTAAACCAGAGGAAATCATTGAAGGAGAATAATCATGCCACTTGAAACTATAAAAACCACTCAACTAATCGGAAACTTAAAAATCGGTGATGAGATTGTAAAAACTTATACAGTCAATATCGATGATAAAGGCGTATCGAAGATTTTCGAAACTGTGTACAATCAAGAACTCTATGCAGCTAACCGTAAAGAGATGCGCAAGCAAGAAGCTGAGTTCCGTGAAAAACGCTACGAGGTGGAAGATGCTATCTTGGCTGAACTTGAGCTGAAGGAAGAGTAGCCTATGCCAATCGAACACGCAGAACGATATTCGTAAAATGATTTTTCGGAGGAGTACAAATGATTTTGTTAACTATTCAACCACACCCTGCAGGAATGTTTGATTTTCTACGTGAGCTCATCGCAACAGAGGACGGTCTTGTCCTCTTTTTGCTTAGCTTAATCGTGGTCATGGAAATTGTTGATTTTCTGTCAGGTACGTTTGCTGCTATGATTAATCCAGACATCGAATATAAGTCTAAAATCGGTATTAACGGGCTGATTCGCAAGATGATGGGAATCATCTTACTTACTGTATTGATTCCGATGTCAGTGCTTTTGCCCGAGCAGACAGGGGTGGCTTTTCTTTACACAATTTACGTTGGCTATCTCATTTTGACCTTTAAGAGCTTGGTCGAGAACTACGGCAAAGCCAAGGGGGACACATCAATTTTCGAAAATGTGACAGCTGCATTTGAAAAGCTGATTGGGAAGAATAAATGAAACCAATTAAAGCGATTTTGCTCATAATTATTTTGGGAGCTTTAACACCTTTTCTGTGGGTGTTGGCTCCATTTTACATTGAAAAGGAGGAAAACAATGACGACAGTAAATGAAGCACTAAATAATGTCCGGGCGCAAGTCGGGTCCGGTGTATCTGTTGGAAATGGCGAATGCTACGCTTTGGCCAGCTGGTATGAGCGTATGATTAGCCCAGATGCAACAGTCGGTCTTGGTGCTGGTGTTGGTTGGGTCAGTGGTGCTATTGGTGATACCATTTCAGCCAAAAATATTGGCTCATCGTATAATTGGCAAGCTAACGGCTGGACCGTATCCACATCTGGGCCATTTGTGCCCGGCCAGATTTTGACATTAGGGGCAACGGCGACTAATCCATACGGGCACGTCGCAATTGTTGAGGCTGTCAATGGCGACCAGCTGGCTATCTTGGAGCAAAATATGTACGGTAAGCGGTACCCTGCCCGCAACTACTATAGTGCTGCTAGCTACCGTCAACAGGTTGTGCATTACATCACACCGCCTGGAACGGTCACGCAGACAGCACCGACATCAGCAGGTGCCCGTACATACCATGAGACAGGCACCATGGCCGTAACGGTAGATGCAATCAATGTTCGTCGTGCTCCGAACACATCAGGTCAGATTGTTGCAACATACAAGCGTGGCGAATTATTTGACTATGACACAGTCATCATTGATACTAATGGTTATGTGTGGGTGTCTTATGTTGGTAGCTCTGGCAATCGCAATTATGTAGCAACTGGCGCGACCAAAGATGGTAAACGCTTTGGACCTGCATGGGGAACTTTCAAATAGATTTTCCTCCCAGCGTTTGCTGGGGGTTATGTTTGTGAAAAGGAATGTGGTATAATAAAAATTATGAAATACAATGTAAAAATCAGTCATAAAATCAAGGAAATAGTAGGACTAAAAACTTCTGCAACTGATATTCTAATCCATGAAGAAAATCTTGAAAAACATATGTTAAAAAGCAGACATCGAAAGATGATTAAGTATATCCCTGATGTTGCTACTATTTTAGATTCGCCGGATTTTGTCGGTCAAAACAAAAATGTGAAGACAGAGAGTTTTGAAGTCATCAAAGTCCTTGCAGATAATGTTCTAGTCGCTGTCAAACTAGATAAGAAAAACGACTATTTCTTTGTGGCTTCGGTTTATGACATCACAGATTCCAAATTAAATCACATGGAGAGAAATGGTCGCATCAAAGCATTTGACAAAATAGAAGATAAGTAGTAAACTAAATACAATGAATGATAACGAGGTCAGAAAGGCTCCTGACGCACTCGAGAGAGTACCTGAGATGTTGGATACGCCGCCCAACCGCTATCATTGTATTTCAAAGCCCCTCAGTGTTTGCTGGGGGCGTTTTTTGTTTGTCAAAATCGTAAATTTGACAATAATGGTTGCTAGATTTGGTTTCTATTTTGACAAAATGGGCAAAATGACGAAATAGGGAATTCAGACTATCCCTGTTAATATGGTAGCTTTCGAGAAATGAAAGTGGTACAATGCTAGTAATAAGTGTCATTGTGTAGTAGGTATGCCCCAAAGGATACTAAAGGTATTGTTGGGGCAAAATTGGGGCATAAGTTTAAAACTTACTAATACTAACCCATGGAAATTGTTCATTTTTACTACCTATGAACACTATTAAAGTAAGATTTTCTATTATATAATACTTATGAAATTATTATCTATTAAAAAGACGCTATCGTATCATGGATAGATTATGGAATTGATGGAATCAGAGTTGATACAGTAAAACATATGTCTCTTGGTTGGCAAAAAAATTGGCTGAGCTATATTTATGAGAAGACGGGGATATTTGTTTTTGGTGAATGGTATACAGGAGGTACTGAGGCCGAAGTAGAAATGACATCATTCGCGAACAATAGTGGTATGAGTTTATTAGATTTTAGATTTGCAAATGCTATTAGAAATCTCTATTCGAGTGATACATTTACAATGCTGGATTTTTATAATGTTTTGCAAGCGACTGAAAATGACTACGAAGAAATAAATGATCAGGTTACCTTTATTGATAATCATGATATGAGTCGCTTTTCAACATTAGTTAATGGAAATCAACTTGCAGTGAATCAAGCTTACGCACTTTTATTAACTTCTCGAGGAGTTCCGACAGTCTATTACGGAAGTGAACAATATGATCAAGGAGGAAATGATCCAGAGAATAGGTCTGATATAAGTTCTTTCAATAAAAATAGTAATGCATATAAAGTAATAAGCAAGTTGTCAAACTTGAGAAAACATAATCACGCTTTGGCATATGGTACGACACAAGAGAGGTGGATAAACTCAGATGTGCTCATTTTTGAGAGGAAATTTGGTTCTACTGTAGCCTTGATTGCAGTTAACAAGGGAAGTAGTAGTTACAAAATAGAAAATTTATATACAAGTTTACCATTAGGAAATTACGAGGATCAATTGAGTGGTCTATTATATTCAGATTCCATATCTGTGGATTCAAATGGTGCAGTAGCTTCATTTGAGCTGAGCAAAGGTGAAGTTGGAGTGTGGGTGTATAGTGATGAAAATAGTGACATATCAATCGGAAACATCGGTCCCTCAATAGGTATTAGTGGAAATGAGGTTAGTATTTCAGGAACAGGATTTGGTAGTGAAGTAGGTCAAGTTTATTTTGAAAATACACTTTCGGATATAGTTGAGTGGTCTGATACGCTTATTAAAGTTAGAGTACCAGAAACTCCTGCTGGAATTTATAATGTAAAGGTATTGAATCAGAGTGGAATGGAGACTATTTTTTCAAACTTTGAAATATTAACGGCAACTCAAGTTCCTATTCGTTTTATCGTAAATAATGCTGAGACATCATATGGAGAGAATGTGTATGTAGTTGGTAATGTCAGTGAGCTTGGTAATTGGAATCCAGAAAAGGCTGTGGGGACATTCTTCAATTCAACTGCAACTATAGCACAATATCCATCATGGTTTTACGATATAAATCTACCAGTTAATACTAGGATAGAATACAAGTTTATTAAAAAAAATCAAAGTGGAGAAGTTACTTGGGAGAGTGGTTCGAACCATGTTTTGAATACATCAACAATTGCAGATACATTTATTCAAAATTGGCAAAAATAGATAGTATATTAGTACGACGATTTTCCAAGTGAAAAAACTTTTAATAAAATACGTAAAACGAAGAATTTTATTCGCGTTTGCTAATAAATAAATGAAGGAAGCCTAAGCAAAATAGGCTTCTTTTTTGATAACAGGTTGCAATAAACGATGACAAATCATGACTAGTGTAATTTTAGCTAAATCAGGAAGAATGAAAGGCAGAACAGTCCAGCCGATAGTGTCAGTCCAACTGGCACCTGAAACTAGTTTAAATACAAAACAGCCGAGAAGGAAACAGATGCTTGTTCCAAGTAGGCAGGCTAGAAAAATTGTGACTGGTGAGGAGTCTGATTTAGTGAGGGCAGAAGTGATGATAGTGTAGAGTAGAAACCCCCATAGAAAGCCAGATGTCGGTCCTGTGAGTGCAGCAAAGCCACCAGAAAAACCAGCAAAAACAGGTAAACCGATAGCGCCAAGAACTAGATATAAGCTGACACTTGTAATTGCCTCCTTGGGTTTGTATAGACAAGCTACTAAGCCGATAGCTAGGGTTTGTAATGTAAATGGTACAGGTCCGATAGACAGACTGATTTGTGAAAGGGTGGAAATTAAGGCTGTTCCAATAGCGATATAAACAAGTGATTTGATAGAAGTCGTTTTCATTTGTTATCCTCTTAAAATTTTATGGTTAACAAAAATTATAGTGAGATTGGATAAGAAAGTCAATGCTCTTTCATCGGCTGTAACAACTCTATAGGTGATTTTTATAACAGCTAATAAGAAACTTATATAGTAAAAAACAACAAATTATATGCAAAACAACCTATACCTATGCTAGAATAATAAAAAAAGAAAGTGAGAATTTCTATGACAGAATTGCTTGATATTTACCGTACTCTTAAATCTAAAACTTGGGTAGACTTGACTCACCAAATCAATGAAAAGAGCCCGCATTTCCCTGCGCTACCAGCTCTCGAAAAGAAAGCCCTATTTACTCATAAGGATGGCTTCTTTGTCGAACAATTTACGGTTGTGGGGCAGTACGGAACCCATATTGATCCTCCGATTCATTTTGTAGAAGGAGCTCGTTATCTTGATGAGATTGATTTGAAAGATTTACTCCTGCCGCTCTACGTTATTGATAAATCAGCTGCTGTTATAGAAAATAATGACTATGAGATAACTAAGCAGGATATTTTAGACTTTGAGGCTGAATATGGTCCGATAGCGCCAGAATCTTTTGTTGCCTTTCGTTCGGATTGGTCAAAGCGCTGGCCCAGTCAAGATGCCATTCGTAATCTAGACGAAGATGGAGTTCAACGTACACCAGGATGGAGTCATGAAGCTCTAGAATATTTGATTGAAGAACGTCAGGTGAAAGCAGTTGGTCATGAAACATTGGATACCGATTCAGGAGTATCTGCAGCCAAACACGGAGGAAGTTTACCAGAAGAATACTATCTCCTATCAAAAGATATTTATCAGTTGGAAGTATTGGCAAACTTGGATCAGGTACCACCAACAGGTGCATTGATTTCAATCGCTTTTCCTCATTGGGAGAAGGCTTCGGGTTCACCAGTGCGAGCAATTGCTATATTACCATAAGAAAAAGTCCAGACAGTGCTGACCTTCATGTCTGGACTTTTTCAATTGAGTTAACGCATAGTAACAAATTCTTCAGAACCTGTCGGATGGATGGCGACAACGGCATCAAATTCTTCTTTTGTAGCTCCCATTTTGATAGCAACTGAGAATCCTTGAATCATTTCATCGACACCATAGCCAATGCCGTGCAGTCCAACGACTTTTTCATTTTCTCCTACAGTTACTAATTTAAACTTAGCCATTTGGCGATTGTTTTCTAGGGCAGTGTACATAGAAGTAAAGGCTGAAGTGTAGACTTTTACATTGTCCTGACCGTATTGGGTAATCGCTTCGTCCTCAGTTAGACCAACGGTTCCGATAGCGGGGTGAGAAAAGACGACAGTTGGGATGGTTGTGTAATCCATTTTTGCGGTTGGTTTATTGTTAAATAAACGTTCTGCCAAAAGGCGCCCTGCCTTGATTGCAACGGGTGTTAATTCTTTTTCACCAGTTACATCACCGAGGGCATAGATGCCTGGTACAGCTGTTTCTTGGTATTCATTGACAGAAATATGTCCTGAAGAAGTAAGTTGAACACTAGTTGCTTCCAGGTTGAGTTTGTCAATATTTGGTTTACGTCCAATTGCCCAAAGGACCTTCTGAGCAATATGGTTACTACCGTCAGCAAAGTTAATCTGGATTTGTCCATCATCAGTTTTTTCAAGACTGACAGGAGTTTTCTCGGTATGGAGTGGAAGGTTGGTTCGTTGCATTTCCTCCATCAAGGCATCAACAATGTAGGTATCAAAGCTACGAAGAGGGCGATTTCCACGAACAAAGAGGTTAGTTTGGACACCGAGTCCATGTAGGAGACCGGCCATTTCCACAGCGATATAACCAGCACCAATCACAGCCACAGAAGAAGGTAATTCTTCCCATGCAAAGACATCGTCAGATACAATCCCTAGCTCACTACCAGGAATAGCAGGGACTACCGGTTTGGCGCCAGTTGCGATGACAATGTGTTTTGCACGAATCAGCTCACCATTGACTTCAACCGTTTGATTATCCACAAAACGTGCGAAACCCTGGATAACTTCTACTCCGTTATTGTTAAAAGTATTACCGTAGGATGCGCGTGAACGCTCAATATAGGCTTCGCGATTTTTACGCAAGGTGGCAAAATCAAAGGTCACTTCTTGGCTAGTAAATCCATATTCAGGTCCATAATGCTGAATGGCTTCTGCTACCTGAGAGCCGTACCACATAATTTTTTTGGGTACACAGCCAAGGTTAACACAGGTCCCTCCTAGATAGCTTCCCTCAATAACTGTTGTCTTGGCACCGTACATAGCGGCTCGGTTCATGGTAGCGATGCCTCCGCTCCCGCCTCCGATAGCGATAATATCAAACACTTTCATAAATTTCCTCCAATAAAGGTCAATAATTATATTCATTGTAACGCTTTTTTGTATGTCAATCAAAAATCTGCTACGTTACCTTACAAAAATGTAAGTGGGAAAATCGCCGAACTTTTTATAAAATAGTTAGGAAAAAACTTGCATTTGTTCTTGTATTTGTGTATTATATAGACAACACAAATAGGTATGTTTTGTAAAGAAAAGGAGTTTGTTATGTTAAAGACAAAGAAAGCAAAAATTGCTTTGTTTGGTGGTCTTGGAGTGGTCGCAGTTGCCTTAGTAGGTGGGGCTTTAATTTTTAGCAATATGCTAACATCGCCATCATCTTCGGAAGATATAGCCATGAGTATGACCTATACTGTTGCTAAAGAAGGCTCAATTGCTTCCTCAACGCTACTTACAGGAACGATTACAGCAGCAGACGAGCAGTATGTTTACTATGATCCTTCTAAGGGAGATTTGAGTGAGGTTTTGGTTGCTCCAGGTGCTAAGGTCGAAGTAGGTACTCCTTTGATTCGCTATGATGCTACAGAATTACAGTCTGCTTTGGATACTGCTGTTCGTGGTCGTGATAAGATTGGTCGCCAAATTGCAGACTTAAGAACCAACGGTCAGACTGTTCAAACAACTGGTGATGCAGAAACAGATGCTGCAGCAACTGCTACTGCACAACGTTCAGTAGATATGCAGTTGGCAGACTTGAATGATTCATACGCAGATGCTCAAGCTGCGGTTGATAAAGCCTATACAGCCTTAACAGAAGCGACAGTAACTAGTACCGTTGCTGGTACAGTTGTTGAGGTGAATAAGGCTGTTTCTAAGAATTCTACATCGAGCCAGACAGTTGTACATATTGTAAACCAAGGTAGTTTGCAAGTAACAGGTAGTTTGACAGAATACGATTTGGCTAACATTGCAGTGGATCAAGAGGTCAAGCTGACTAGCAAGGTATATCCCGATAAGACTTGGACAGGGAAAATTACCTATATTTCAAACTATCCATCTAGTGATCAAGCTGGTGCTGCTACAACAGGAACCAGTGGTTCAGGTGCTAAATATCCATTTAAGGCAGCTTTAACTAGTGAATTAGGTGAGTTGAAGCAAGGATTTTCTGTAAATATTGAGGTTGTCAATACAAGTAAAAACATTTTAATTCCGGTGTCCGCAGTTGTGCCAGAAGAAGATAAAAACTATGTGTGGACCTTGGTTGATGGGAAAGCTAAGAAAGTAGAAGTCACTCTGGGGAACGCAGATGCTTTGAATCAGGAAGTGACCGCTGGTATAGCAGCAGGAGATAAGGTTATTACCATTCCAACTCCGAATCTCGAAGATGGCAAAGAGGTTGAAGCCAATGAAGAACCAGCTTATTAGACTAACAAGTATCAATAAATCCTACAAAAATGGTGATCAAGAACTCCAAGTTTTAAAGAATATTGATTTAGAGGTGGAAGAGGGAGAATTTCTTGCCATTATGGGGCCCTCTGGTTCAGGGAAATCAACCTTGATGAACATTATTGGGCTTTTAGATCGTTCCAGTTCAGGAAACTATTGGTTGGAAGGTGAAGAAGTCAGTCAACTTTCTGAGAAAAAATTAGCTCAGGTTCGGAATGACCAAATCGGTTTCGTTTTTCAACAATTTTTCCTCTTATCGAAACTTAACGCCCTTCAAAATGTAGAATTACCCTTGATTTATGCTGGAGTTCCATCAAGCAAACGTAAGGAACTAGCTAAACAATATCTTGAAAAAGTTGAATTGGCAGAGCGGATGACGCATTTACCATCAGAATTGTCTGGTGGTCAAAAACAACGGGTAGCTATTGCACGTGCACTAGTCAATACCCCAGCTATTATTTTAGCAGATGAGCCTACAGGTGCCCTAGATACCAAGACAGGTGAGCAGATTATGCAACTTCTGACGGAGTTGAATAATGAAGGAAAGACCATTATCATGGTTACGCACGAGCCTGAGATTGCTGCCTACGCAAAACGAAAAATCGTTCTACGTGATGGAGTAATTACCGAAGATAGTCGAAGGGAGGGAGTTTAGATGGAAAATTGGAAATTCGCCCTCAAATCTATTATGGCTCATAAAATGAGATCGCTCCTTACTATGTTAGGTATCATCATTGGTGTGGCTGCAGTTGTCATTATTGTTGCCATGGGAACAGGGGTGGCCAAAAGCATAGAAAAGTCTCTAGCTGGTGATCAAAATAATGTTCAGGTTTACTTTACTGCCTTCTCCAGTTCAGGCACAGCTTTCGGTCCGTTTGGCACAGCGTCGACGGAAGAACCAATTTTAGAGGAAGAGCCGGATTTGACGGATTCTACTTTAAAAGGACTGCTAGAGATTGATGGCGTATCAAACTATTACTCCAGTATCAGCAACATAGCTGAAGTCAGATCGGGCAATAAAAAAGCAGAGAATGTCACTATTACTGGTGTTAGCCAGAATTTCTTTGCTGTGAAAGAGTATGAGATTTTAGCTGGTCGTCAGTTTACAGCTAACGACTATAGTCGTTTTTCACGTATGATTATGTTAGATACGGCACTAGCAGAGAAGTTGTTTGGTTCTATAGAGAACTCTCTCAATCAGACGATTAGTGTTAATAGCAATGCTTATCTCGTAATAGGGGTTTACAAAGATCCAAAAGCAGGGACAGCTATTTATGGAATGAATTCAGGTGGAAATGCCGTCATGACTAATACGCAGCTGGCTGCTGAAACAGGCATGAAAGAAAATTCTCAAATCTTTGTCCATGTTGAAGATGTTACACGGGCAACAGAAGTTGGTCAGGCTGCTGCAGATTACTTGACTAAAGCGACTGGATTGAAAGAAGCGAGATACGAGATTTATGATATGTCAGCTATGTTGGAGGAGTTTAAATCTCAAATGTCTGGCGTTACATTGTTTATCGGTGCTGTTGCAGGTATCTCCTTGCTAGTTGGTGGTATCGGTGTCATGAATATCATGCTGGTATCAGTAACTGAGCGGACTCGTGAAATCGGTCTTCGAAAAGCGCTTGGAGCAACTAGAGGAAATATCTTGATTCAATTCTTGATAGAAGCCATGGTCTTGACCACTCTTGGTGGAGCGATTGGTCTCGCAATCGCTCAGACAATAGTTTTCTTGCTCAATGTGAGCAAGGCGTTGGGCGAAAGAATAGCTGCTGAAATATCAATACCGGTTGTTTTAGGAAGTTTGGCTTTCTCAGCGGTAGTTGGTATTGTATTTGGTGTACTACCTGCTAACAAAGCATCTAAGCTTGATCCAATTGAAGCTTTGCGCTATGAATAATCTATTGAAACGATTAGGTTTTCCTAGTCGTTTTATTTTTTGAGCAAATCAATTGATTGTATCACTAATTAGAGATAAAATAGACGTATCAATTAAGAAATAGTGATTTCAAAGGAGAACACATCATGGTAGAATTAGGTATTTCAACATTTGGCGAAACAACTCCACTAGAAAAAACAGGGGAAACTTACAGCCACGACGAGCGGATTCGCCAGCTAGTCAAAGAAATCGAACTAGCTGATGCGGTGGGGCTTGATGTATATGGGATTGGGGAGCATCACCGAGAAGATTTTGCGGTTTCTGCACCTGAGATTGTGCTGGCAGCTGGTGCCGTCAATACCAAGCATATCAAGTTAACATCAGCAGTTTCAATCCTTTCCTCCATGGACCCTGTACGACTTTATCAGCAGTACACCACCATTGATGCTTTGTCAAATGGCAGAGCGGAAATCATGGCGGGTCGTGGTTCCTTTACGGAGTCATTCCCCTTGTTTGGCTATGATCTCCATGACTATGAAGAACTCTTCGATGAAAAGCTAGATATGCTTCTGGAAATCGACAAGGAAACCAATCTCAAGTGGGATGGACATTTTACCCAGTCAGTCGATAATAAGCCAGTCTATCCACGTCCTGTTCAGGAAGATTTTCCCATTTGGGTGGCAACTGGGGGCAATGTAGAATCCACCATCAAGATTGCTAAGAAAGGCTTGCCTATTGTGTATGCAGTCATTGGTGCAGGTGCCCATCGCTTTAAACCTTTAGTCGATGCTTATCGCAAGGTTGCCCGCAACTCAGGTCATGATCCAAAGAAAACGAAAGTTGCAGCCCATTCTTGGGGTTGGATTGCAGACGACCATGACAAGGCAGTAGAGGAATATTTCTATCCAACCAAGGTTTTGACAGATAACATCGCCAAAGACCGCCCACATTGGGGCGAGATGACCAAGGCGCAATATCTCTATTCCTTGACAGACGAAGGGGCAACCATCGTCGGAGATCCAAAACGAGTTGCTGAAAAAATTATTAAGACAATAGAAACACTTGACTTGGACCGCTTCTTCCTCCATCTCCCAATCGGATCTATGCCACATGAAGATGTCCTCCGTGCCATCGAACTCTACGGAACAGAAGTCGCGCCAATTGTCCGAGAATATTTTGCAAAAAAAGAAGAGAATCGGTCCCAAGACTCATGAGATAAAAAGGAGGGGACGTTATAATAGCCTCACTTCTCTAAAGTGGAGTCAACATCACAGCGCAGTGGTTGATTGGCTTTAACAGTCCAGTGGACTGTTAAAGGTTGGAGATAAGATTTGCGAAGCAAATTTCAACAATTCGTGTTTTACACTCCACATCTTCCTCTACGGCTGAAGCGAACGGTGTTCGCTTTATTTCCAACCTCCAACAGTCACTACTCTGACTGTTGGAGCTATGCGGGGGTGGGACTAAAATAGTCCAGTGGACTATTTTAGCTCGAACTACTGTTGGGAAGTGAGGGGAACTCTCTATGATTATTTGAGTTCTGTCCCACTCCCAATCCTAAATATTTTTCATAATCTCCTGAAAATCCTGACCAAGTGGTCGGGGTTTTTTGCATGCAAAAACACTCTTAGAATTTCCAAGAGTGTTTCAAGTAACGGTGTTAAACAGTTTGTAATTTTTATTTCATTTTCGGGAGTGATAAGGTCTGGTAGACCTTGTCAGCTTGTCACCTATTTCATTGTAGGGAGTGAAAAGGTCTATCAGACCTTTTCAGCCAATCGCCAAGAAACTGGAGAGCGATTGGTACATTCTAGTGAAAACAATCCTAGCAAGCTACTCTTGCTTACTTCATAGTCGGAAATAGGAGCACATCCCGAATAGTAGTGGTGTCTGTCAGGAGCATGCAGAGGCGGTCGATACCGATTCCCAGTCCACCTGTTGGTGGCATACCGTATTCGAGGGCTTCGATGTAGTCGTAGTCAATGCCTGTTGCTTCGTCGTCACCGAGCTCTTTAGCTTTGGCTTGGGCTTCGAAGCGTTCCAATTGATCGATTGGGTCGTTCAATTCTGTAAAGGCGTTTCCGTATTCCTTGGTCATGATGAAGAGCTCGAAGCGGTCTGTGAAGCGTGGGTCTTCATCGTTTTTTTTAGCCAGTGGAGATACGGCTACTGGGTGACCATAGACAAAGGTTGGTTGGATAAGGGTTGCTTCAACGTATTCTTCAAAGAAGCTGTTGATGATTTGACCAACTTCTGTATGGTGTTTTTCCACAGGGACTTTATGCTCAGCTGCAAGGGCTTTTGCTTCCTCGAAGCTCATCTCTTGCCAGAAGTCCACGCCAGTTTGTTCCTTAATAGCATCAACCATGTGGATACGCTTGAATGGCTCATGGATAGCAATTTCAGTGCCCTGATAAGTCACAGGACCATCACCGACAACAGCCTTGGCAGTGTGCTGGATAATACCTTCGGTCAAGTCCATGATGTCTTGATAGTCTGCATAAGCTTGGTAAACCTCAATGGAAGTGAACTCAGGGTTGTGGGTCGCATCCATACCTTCGTTACGGAAGATACGGCCGATTTCATAAACGCGTTCCATACCGCCGACAATCAAGCGTTTGAGGTGGAGTTCTGTCGCGATACGAAGGACCATGTCAATGTTTTGGGCATTGTGGTGGGTGATGAATGGACGAGCTGCAGCACCACCAGCTTCGTTGTGAAGAACTGGTGTTTCCACTTCCAAGAAACCAAGTCCGTCAAGGTAACGGCGGATTTCTGAGATAATTTTTGAGCGGGTCACAAAGCGATCAAAGCTCTCGCGGTTGGTAATCAAGTCCAAATAACGTTTGCGGTAGCGGGTCTCGATGTCTGTCAAACCGTGGAATTTTTCTGGCAATGGGCGGAGCGCTTTAGACAAGTGAGTCAACTTGCGAGCATGGATAGACAACTCACCAACGTTTGTCTTGAAGACATCTCCCTCGACACCAATAAAGTCACCAAGGTCTGCTTTTTTGAAGATTTCATAATTTTCTTCGCCAACATCATCCTTACGAACGTAGATTTGAATCTGGCCTTCGCGGTCTTGAATGTGAGCAAAACCTGCCTTACCCTTACCACGCTTGGTCATAATACGACCTGCAATGATTGCTGTTTGCCCTAATTCTTCCAAGTCTTCTTTTGATTTGTCTTCGTACTGGGCCTTCAATTCAGCTGAGTTGGCAGAACGCTCAAAACGTTTTCCAAATGGGTCAATGCCTTGTTCAGCAAGAGCCGTCATTTTCTCACGACGGACAATCTGTTGGTCATTTAATTCTTCAAAATGTTCAGTTGACATAAAAATTTTATTCCTCCAAAGTCTGTTATTTCTATTTTATCATAGAAGAGAGAAAAAATCAGTATAAATTACTAATAGGATAGGAAAAAACAGCAGAAAATTCTACTGTTTTGCTTTATAGCTGGTATCATTCCAAGCTAATTCTGTAAAGTTTTCGAAATCGCTTGTTTCTAAAATAGTAACCGATGCATTATCCAAACCACCTCGGTGACGCAGTTGGGCTGGTGGAAAACCAAGTAGGCGATGGATAGAAGCGGTTAGAAAGGCACCATGGCTGACGATGAGGATTGTTTCCATGTCTTGCCCTTTCAGCGATTGGACAAAGTCCACCATTCGTTGAGTTACCTGGCGAACGCTCTCAGCTTCAAATAAGTCATTGTTAAAAAGCGCTAGATTATGTTTGAGTGCCCAGGCTTGTTTGGGGTAGATGGCACGAAAAATTGCCATCTTGCTTCCTTCTAGCGTTCCAAAATTCCATTCACGTAATTGTTGCGTGGTTAGAACGGTTTGGCAATAGTGATTGGCTTTAGCAATTTCTACGGCAGTGCTATGTGCGCGCTGCAAATCACTAGAATAAATAGCATCAAAGGGGATTTCAGCAAGGTATTTGCCTAGTTTTTCTAAATCCTGATAAGATTCGGGCAAGAGAGCCGAATCTCCAGAATAGCCTTGAAAGCGTCCCTCCAAATTCCATTCGGTCTTACCGTGACGGACAAAGTAGATTTTCAAGTCTAGTTCCTCCCCTCAATCAAATCGGCAAAGTCAGCTTTTACAAAATCAGCTAATACCTGACTGTCAATTCGAATCGACCGACCAATTTCTCCAGCAGAGACAATCAAGTGACCGAGTTCAAGGGCAGATTGATCAATGTAGATTGGGAAATTATGCTTCTGACGAATGCCTACGGGATTGTTGGCACCGTGGACGTAGCCAGTTGTCTTTTCCAAGTCCTTTTGCGGAATCATACTCACTTTTTTATTGCCAGAGATCTTGGCTAATTTTTTCTCAGACAGGTGTTCTGTGATTGGGACAATGCCGATAATTGGTCCAGTTTTATCTCCAGTTAATGCCAGTGTTTTGTAAATTTCGTGTTCTTCAATTCCTGGTGGAAGTTGACCTTCGAAGGCATTTAAAACAAGGCTATCATGATTGATCTTAGCCTTGTCCAATATTTGGTCCACCAAGGTTTTCTTTATTTTAACCTTTTTTGCCATTATTTATATTTTTCCTCAAGTTTACTCATCCAAAGCCCTAACCATGCTCCTAGTATAAATAGGACAATAGCAGCAATCCATGTAACAAAGTTCGCTCCAGCATAGGAAATAGATTCTTTATTACTTGCTTGTGGAATCAAAATTAGGAGAGTAGAAGATGAGACGATACCAATAATAAAGTGATAAACACGTGAATGGTATACTTTCAGAGCGTGGTCCATTGCTTTTGAAAATGCAACCATTGCAAGAACGCCACCGATTGCGATTGGTAGGAAGGTACCGAATAGATCAAGTGATTTGAAACCATTTAGCATTGGCGTGTAGATACCCAAAATCAATAGTAAGTTTGAAGGGCTGAGTCCAGGAACAAGTACCCCTAAAGCAATCAAGGCACCTGCCAATACAAAACTAGCAAAAGTAGCTGGAAGTGTCCCGACAAGATCGCTCAAATTGTAAAGTAGGAGGCCAGAAATGATGAATGTCCCAATCAACCAAGCCAAATCAAGGCTATCTCGTTTGCTCTTTTGAGTTGATTCTTTAAGTAGGCTAGGAATAGTTCCCACGATTGCTCCCGCAAAGGCCCACAAAACTGGGACTTGGAAATGTTGCAATAAAAATTCTACAGGGAAAGAGAAAAGTGCGATTCCCAAAATTCCACCAATTCCTACAGGAACAAAATAAAGAAAGTTTTCCTTGAAATCTTTTCGAATATTTGCTAAAAATCCAATTAGTCGCTCATAGATTCCGAGGATAGCAGCGAGTACCCCCCCAGAGACACCAGGTAAGATAAAGCCGAGTGCGATAATCATACCTTTAATAATTCTTGAAATCCAAGAAGCCATAATTTCCTCCAAAATGTATTATAACGTTCCTATTATAGCATAAAGCAAGTAAAAATAATTAAAAAGACTGCCTGTTAGATAAAATCCAGCAGGCAGTTTTGGTTAAAGATTGTAAAAACCTGGTCTTGCTCTATAGAGTAAAATGAGCAGAATAGAGGCAATTGCAGTGGAAGGAAGAATATAGCTGATATTGTAGGTAAAGGAATAGAACCAGACAGGCATACCATCTGGAGCGTAGTCTGCGTAGAAAATAATTCCTGATAAGAAGGTGGCTATCAATCGGATGCTTCCTCCTAGAAAACTAGCCAGAGTAATGATGAGAGTAGCATTTTTTAGATCTTTTTGTTTGGATAGGGTGGGGGCTACTAAACCTGCTAAACCAATTCCGGCGTAAGAAAGTGCATAGTCAAGAAAAACTTGAAAAACGTTTAGGAAGTAGCCACCGTAGAAAAGTTGAATGGTTCCGACAATACCACCAGTAAGAACTCCCACCCCTAGTCCGTGGCGCAGAGCAAGCAGTAAGATTGGAAGCATGACTAAAGACACAGATCCACCTTGGGGCATTGTAAAGAGCGGGATTTTGTCAAAGACGAGGGCAATTGCAGAAAAGATAGCAACTTCGGCTAGGATGGGTAATTTTGATGTGGACATAAAAAGACTCCTTTGTAGATGGTCAACAAAGGAGTGTTTATAGCAGAGTATAGTATCATTCTATAAAGCACACAATTCCTACGCTAGTGTTAACTAGATCAGGTTCGAGGATTTCGCAGTTGCGATCTCAGCCGAAGCACTCCTTTGTGTATATGTAATTAGTGAAATTGTATCATTTTATTCGGGTGTTGTAAATAGTTTCTGATAAACTTCATTAGGATCCTTCAGGGTAGTAATAATGTTGAGGTCTAGGTGGTGCTCAAAGCCGTTTACATAACCACGTGAGGTATATTGGTGAAGATCGTAGTCCAAGTCAGTATTTGGAGCGGCATTGTAGTAGCCAGAATCATCACCGTATGTAGGAATCCAAATGGCGTCAAATTTATCTACATTGATGCTGTGGTCTTCCATGAAATAGGTTCCGACGTAAATTCCAATGTTTTTAGCGCCGAGAGTTTCTAACTCTTTTCGAAAAGCCTCCACTCCAGCATTCATATCATCCATGGTATATTCTTCAACGTCTAACCAATAGAAGGTTGGCTTGTATTTATTTGCGGCCTTATAAAAGCTTCGAGCTTCCTCCTGCATGTTCTCAATACTATTTCCCGTGACATAGGCATAGACAGCAACAGGTATATTTCTTGCTTGAAATTCTTTAATATGGGTATCAAAGGATTTATCTAACCCATTTTTATCAGTCGCAGTATTTTCGTTTTTAGCGTGTGATCCACTTTGAATACGAACGATTGCGCCAGAAATGTTTTTGCTAAGGGTATCGTAGTCAATTTCAGACGGCCTCTGCCAAGCAGAAACGTCGATGATAGGTTTCATTTCGAGCGCATTTGCAATGTAATAACTTGAGCTAGAATTTGTTGTTTTAGAACTTGTACTGGTGTTTGATTGTGTGACTGCGGGTTCGTTAGTTACCTCCGACTTATTTACAGTATTTCCAGTCACCCCAGTGATGAAAATAAGAGCAAAGAAGGATAGGAAAAAACCAACAACAATCATCGGATTTAGTTTCTTTCTCATCTCCTCAATTCTACCGTAAAATCATGAAAAAATCAAAAAAATACGATTCAAGAAATAGTAAAAGATTATCTGAACTTGACATAATAAAGGGAATAGGGTAGGCTAAATTGGTATGCATGACAAAAGTGAAAAAGTAAGACGTGTTAGTCAGCTAGTTGTTCTGTCCTCTTTGACGATTGTTTTAAGGGTGGTTTTTGGGCCATTTCCCAATATAAAGCCTCTCACGGCTATTTTCCTCATTGTTCTGTCCTATTTCAGTTTGCTGGAGAGCTGGATATTGATGATACTAGTGATGGTAGGGAGTGGCTTGCTATTTGGATTTGGCACAGTTGTTTTGTGGCAAGTTCTTAGTTTTGCTTTTATCCAATTTATATGGTGGTTGGCAATCGGTCCTTTTATCAAAAAAGAGAACATTCCCTTGTGGCTACAGAGTCTTCTGGCGGGGATTCTTGTCTTTTTGTATGGGCTAACGATAAGTTTTTTATCTGCTACACAGTTTGGGACTTCCCCTATCGTCTTCTGGCTTAATGGTTTAGTCTTTGATAGTTTACACGCTGCTTCAACAGTTTTGTTTTATCCAATTATTGATTATATTTTTAGGAGATTTTATAAATGAAAAAAATTAGTATTATGTTGACGGTTGTCTTCTCGCTCTTCTTGGCTGCTTGTACAAACACTACTGAGAAACAGAGTGACTCGGCTCTCGAAGTCACTTTGCAGATTACAACCAAGGACAAAGCGAATCGTCAGGAAGTCACTGCGGAAGAAGGTGATAGTGTCATGGATGTACTTAAAGAACATCATGACATTGTAGAAGACAATGGTTTGATAACAGAAATTGATGGTGTTAGCCAAGATGCGAGCACCAATACATACTGGATGTATAAAGTTAATGGCCAAATGGCTGATAAAGGGGCGAAAGACCTTACAGTTGCGAATGGGGATGAAATTGAATTTTATCTTGAAACATTTGAATAGATATGAAAGGCTTCGGCCTTTTTCTTATCGACAAAAGTTAGTTCCGAATGTTTGCAGAGCAACTTAGAAAGTGATAAGTATTTTTATACAAAGTATGCTATAATAAGAGCTATACTCGAAGAAGGTTGGATAAGCAATGAAGATTGACAAACGCCAGTTGTTGAATTATTCCATACTGATTCCCTATCTCATCTTATCGGTGATTGGGTTGGTCATGGTCTATTCGACAACCAGTGCTACGCAAATTATTAATGGTGGAAATCCATTTAGAACAGTGATTAACCAGGCAGGATTCTGGATTGTCAGCTTGGTAGCAATCTATACGATTTATCGTATGAAATTAAGTTTTTTACGTAAGAAAGCTGTTATCTATTCGGTTATTTTGGTAGAAGTGTTTCTGTTAGCTATTTCTCGGTTGTTTCCTCCGATTAACGGGGCTCATGGCTGGATTCCTCTGCCAATCGCAGGAACCTTGCAGCCGGCAGAATATTTGAAATTAATTATCATTTGGTATCTAGCACATGAGTTTGCAAAACAACAGGCGGATATTCGGACTTATGACTATGTATCGTTGATTAAAGGAAGTTGGATTCCGAAAGAGTTTACAGATTGGCGGGTGGTCAGTCTGCTCCTCCTTGGTCTAGTTGCGACACTGCCTGACTTGGGAAATGCGACGATTATTGTGCTGATTATGGTCGTGATGATTAGTGTGAGTGGGATTGCCTATCGCTGGTTTTCAACAGCGGTTTTGGGAATTGTGGCCGCCTCAACAGTTATTCTAGGGACGATTCGTATTTTGGGTGTAGAAACGGTGGAAAAAATTCCGCTCTTTGGTTATATTGCTCGTCGTTTCGCGGCCTATTTTGATCCATTTGGTAATGCCACCAACTCAGGTCTTCAATTGACTCATTCTTACTATGCGATGAGTAACGGTGGATGGCTTGGACGTGGCTTGGGAAATTCGATTGAGAAAAAGGGGTATCTACCAGAGGCCCACACCGACTTTGCGTTTTCGATTGTCATTGAAGAACTCGGTTTTGTCGGAGCTAGTTTAATTCTAGCCTTATTGTTCTTTTTGATTATTCGAATTATTATTGTAGGCGTCCGTGCTCGTAGTCCATTTAATGCGATGATGGCACTTGGAATGGCAGGTATGCTTCTAATTCAAACATTTGTCAATATCGGAGGAATTTCAGGAATTATTCCTGCAACGGGGGTAACTTTCCCCTTCTTGTCACAGGGTGGATCGAGTCTTTTGATTATTTCCATCGGGATAGGGTTTGTTCTGAATATTGATGCTAGTGAAAAACGTCGATTAATTGAAGAAGAAATAGAGCGTACGTTAATTTAGAGATAGGAAAGAGGTAGGAGATGGCTATTCAAAAATTAGAAAACTATAACAACAAGGAAGCAATCCGTGAAGAAGTAACGATTCTAACATCTATTTTGGAAGAAGTAGTAGCCCAAATGATGCCTGCAGAGACTTTTGCTAAAATTGTAGAATTATCTCAATTGTCTCGTCAGGATGATTATCAGGCATTGATTGCTATTATCAGTCAGTTGAATAATGATGAACTAGCAGTTATTTCTCGATACTTTGCTGTTTTGCCACTTTTGATTAATATATCAGAAGATGTTGATTTGGCCTATGAAATCAACCATCAAAACAATATTGATCAAGATTATCTTGGTAAGATTTCAACAACAATTGATATGGTTTCCAAACAAGAAAATGCAGCTGAAATCCTTGAAAAGTTGAATGTTGTTCCAGTCTTGACAGCCCATCCTACTCAGGTTCAACGTCAGTCTATGCTTGATTTAACCAAGCATATTCATGAGTTGCTTCGTCGTTATCGCGATGTAAAATTGGGCTTGCTCAATAAAAACAAATGGGAAGATGAGCTCCGTTGTTACATTGAAATTATCATGCAGACGGATATGATTCGTGAGAAGAAGTTGAAGGTAACCAACGAAATCACAAACGTTATGGAGTATTACAATTCTTCCTTTATTAAGGCTGTCACTAAGTTGCAGCGGGAATACAAACGTTTGGCCGCTGAGAAAGGAATCGCCTTAAATAACCCTCGTCCAATTACAATGGGTATGTGGATTGGGGGAGACCGTGATGGAAATCCATTTGTTACTGCAGAGACCTTGAAGCTGTCAGCCTTGACTCAGTGTGAAGTCATTATGAATTATTACGATGAGCAACTCTATAAACTCTATCGGAATTTTTCGCTCTCAACTTCCATTGTGAATGTATCTACAGCGGTTAAGATGCTGGCGGATTTATCTGAAGATAGTTCTGTCTACCGTGAAAATGAGCCTTATCGTCGTGCTTTTCACTATATTCAGATGAAACTTGCAAATACAAGAGATTATCTAGTTCACAATAAGCCGTCAGATGTTCGCTATAGTAATGTAGCCGAGTTTAAAGCTGATTTATTAGCTATCAAACAATCTTTGATTGAAAATAAATCTATGGCGCTATTGAAAGGTGATTTTACAGAATTACTTGAAGCGGTTGAAGCGTTTGGTTTCTACCTAGCTAGTATCGATATGCGCCAAGATTCTTCTATTCATGAAGCAAGTGTTGCGGAACTATTGGCTTCTGCCCGTATCGTAGAAGACTACTCCAGTTTATCTGAGGAAGCTAAATGCCATGTTCTTTTGAAACAGTTGGAAACTGATCCACGCATTCTTTCTGCAACGTACATGCCAAAGTCAGAACAATTAGAAAAAGAATTGGCTATCTTTGCTGCTGCGCGTGAATTGAAAGATAAGCTAGGTGAGGAAATCATCAAGCAACATATTATTTCACACTCGGAGAGTGTTTCTGATTTGCTGGAATTAGCTGTCCTATTAAAAGAAGTTGGTCTAGTAGATGTCGATAAGGCCCGTGTTCAGATTGTTCCACTTTTTGAGACAATCGAGGACTTAGATAATGCACCTGATACCATGCGTCAATATCTGCAATTAGATTTAGCAAAACGTTGGATTGCAGGCAATAAATACTACCAAGAAATCATGCTTGGCTACTCAGATTCCAACAAGGATGGTGGCTACCTATCCTCCGGCTGGACACTCTACAAAGCACAGAATGAATTGACGCAAATTGGTCAAGACTACGGAGTAAACATCACCTTCTTCCACGGTCGTGGTGGTACTGTTGGTCGTGGTGGTGGTCCTTCCTACGATGCGATTACATCTCAGCCATTTGGTTCCATCAAGGACCGGCTTCGTTTGACAGAACAAGGCGAAGTGATAGGCAATAAATACGGTAACAAAGACGCAGCCTACTATAATTTAGAAATGCTGGTATCTGCAACGCTTGACCGTATGGTCACACAAATGATTACCGATCCAAATGAAATCGATGGCTATCGCGAAACCATGGATGAAATTGTATCAGATAGCTATCGTATTTATAGAGATCTTGTGTTCAACAATCCACATTTTTATGATTATTTCTTTGCCGCTAGTCCAATTCGTGAAGTATCAAGTCTGAACATTGGCTCACGTCCAGCGGCTCGAAAAACCATCACAGAAATCGGTGGTTTGCGTGCGATTCCATGGGTATTCTCCTGGTCACAAAACCGTGTTATGTTGCCAGGTTGGTATGGAGTTGGTTCAAGTTTCAAACGCTTTATTGATAAGCACCCTGATAATTTGTCTAAGTTACAAAAAATGTACGAATCTTGGCCATTCTTCCGTTCACTTCTATCAAACGTGGATATGGTATTGTCTAAATCCAATATGAATATCGCATTTGAATATGCTAAAATGTGTGAAAGCGAAGAGGTACGAAATATCTTCCATGTCATTTTAGATGAATGGCAGTTGACCAAAGAAATCATTTTATCAATCGAGCAAAATGATGAGCTTTTAGCAGAACTACCGTTCCTAAAAGCCAGTCTTGATTATCGGATGCCTTATTTCAATGTGCTCAACTATATTCAGATTGAATTAATTCATCGGCTTCGTCGTGGAGAATTGAGCAAAGAACAAGAGAATCTCATTCATATTACCATCAATGGTGTGGCGACAGGTTTGCGCAACTCAGGTTAATACCACTACAAAACAACTTCTTCGGAGGTTGTTTTTTATGTATAATAATATCAGAAAGGTGTAACCAATAGTCAATTCATTCGTTTTATTAGTGAAAGGAGGAGATAAGTATCAAACTGGATCAATATGAAAAAGAAATTATTGGTATTGCAGAGGAGATTTCCTACTATTTGCAAAAATCAGGAGCCAGCCCAGCTGACAGTCAGGATATTGCCCAAGATGTTCTAGTCAAATTGCTTGAATCTGATATTGTCCTTCCTTTCGAAAAACTACGAGCTTGGCTTTACCGTTCTGCAGTTCGGGCCTACATTGACAAATACAGGCGAGACAAGCGCTACCATGAAATTTTACAAAAGGAGTTTTTTAGACCTGAAAATTTTTTGATCTATGACCAAGAGGGGCATGATGAGCTCTATCAAGCGGTGGAAGGTTTGCCCAGTAAGTACCAGCAGGTGATTGACCTCTATTATTTCCAAGATATGAGTATCAAGGAGATTGCGCATATTTTAGGTGCTGGTCAAAGTTGGGTGAAAATCAGCCTTTACCGAGGACGCAAGCAGTTGAGGAAAATGCTAGAAGAGAGAGGATATGACTATGAAGACTTTTGAAGAAGTGACAAAAAAGAGTAAGCGGAAGAATTTATGGAAAACAATAGGGCTATCATCGCTCATCGGTTTCATCTTAATGCTTATTGGCGTTCAAACCGTAAAAATCATCGTCGGTGCACGAGAAGGTCGTGAGGTGTGGGAACAAACGATGCTAATGGAAATCGCCTATCCAAATATAAATCATGATGGCATTAAAATCCAAAGCACAAGTTATGTATCTGGAAAACTCTACTTCAATTTGTACAAGGATTTAGACGGTGTTCCTATGGCTTTTGGTCAGCATGAAATTTACTATGACCTGTTTGATAGTCATTATGACTTTGCCCAGCATATACCTGGGAATACCTTCAAATACCTATATGACCATACAACCAATACCAAGGTACCTGTTTTTTACAATAAGAATCAGATTGTATGGGGTGAGTCAGAGATTGCTAAAGAGTTGCCCTATCTAAGAGAAATGAGCGGTCAGCTAGTAGAAGTGGCTATTTCCTTTGATAAGAAGTACAGCTTGGCAGAGATTAAGGAGATGATTCCTAGCAACCTCAAGCAAAATTGGTATTGGATAGGGACAGAAGGGAAGCAGAGTACCCATTACTATCGTCCAGAGCAGCTTTTGGGATTAGATCCAGAGGATATTCAACTGGTCTTTTCGGATATGCCTGGAGACTATATGTCAGGTATGGACTATATGAAAGAGTTCTTAGAATCGGGAGATCAGAAACGAGCGCAGTATTTGGACATACCTGTGGATGACTTGCAGGCCTTTGTCGATAAGTTTGGTGGCACTGACTTTACTAAACAAGAAGAGATTGATAAGCTAGAATTTGCAGGCATTATCCTAACAGGAAAAGCAGAAGATTTTGCTCAGTTGGAAGGCAAGGACTGGATTTATTCTTCTAGTATTGGCGCGTCCATTCCTATTCAGCCTTATTATCAACTGCATCATTAAGTGAAAATAGTCAATATATTTTCAATACCTATAGCAAGAGGCTTGTCAGGGAGTCGTAGGATGACTGAATGGAGAAAGGTCTGTCGCAGTAGTCTCGTATTTGTGGCACCTTGTAGCTATGGTAACATCAATATTCCTATGGCAGTGAGGTGTTTTTAGTTGAGTAATAGGTTAAAATGGGATGATAAAAAAAGTTATAAGCGAAGCTAATAGCCCTTGCAGAAAATGGATAAAATAAAAAACGATAGAAAATGCTTGCAATTCTGCTACAATTTGATAGAATAGTAAGGTAAAGTTAGACTGTATTGCCTACTGTCTATCTATAAAATATATTTTATTGGAGGCTTTTACCAAAATGGCAAAAGAAAAATACGATCGTAGTAAACCACACGTTAACATTGGTACAATTGGACACGTTGACCACGGTAAAACTACTTTGACAGCAGCTATCACAACTGTATTGGCACGTCGCTTGCCTTCATCAGTTAACCAACCTAAAGACTATGCGTCTATCGATGCTGCTCCAGAAGAGCGCGAGCGCGGTATCACTATCAACACTGCACACGTTGAGTACGAAACTGAAAAACGTCACTATGCTCACATCGACGCTCCAGGACACGCGGACTACGTTAAAAACATGATCACTGGTGCTGCTCAGATGGACGGTGCGATCCTTGTAGTAGCTTCAACTGACGGTCCAATGCCACAAACTCGTGAGCACATCCTTCTTTCACGTCAGGTTGGTGTTAAACACCTTATCGTCTTCATGAACAAAGTTGACTTGGTTGACGATGAAGAATTGCTTGAGTTGGTTGAAATGGAAATCCGTGACCTTCTTTCAGAATACGATTTCCCAGGTGATGATCTTCCAGTTATCCAAGGTTCAGCTCTTAAAGCTCTTGAGGGTGACTCTAAGTACGAAGACATCGTTATGGAATTGATGAACACTGTTGATGAGTACATTCCAGAACCAGAACGCGACACTGACAAACCATTGTTGCTTCCAGTCGAGGACGTATTCTCAATCACTGGTCGTGGTACTGTAGCTTCAGGACGTATCGACCGTGGTACTGTTCGTGTCAACGACGAAATCGAAATCGTTGGTCTTCAAGAAGAAAAATCTAAAGCAGTTGTTACTGGTGTTGAAATGTTCCGTAAACAACTTGACGAAGGTCTTGCCGGCGATAACGTTGGTGTGCTTCTTCGTGGTGTACAACGTGATGAAATCGAACGTGGTCAAGTTATCTCTAAACCAGGTTCTATCAACCCACACACTAAATTCAAAGGTGAAGTTTACATCCTTACTAAAGAAGAAGGTGGACGTCACACTCCATTCTTCGACAACTACCGTCCACAGTTCTACTTCCGTACAACTGACGTAACTGGTTCAATCAAATTGCCAGAAGGTACTGAAATGGTAATGCCTGGTGATAACGTTACTATCGACGTTGAATTGATCCACCCAATCGCCGTTGAACAAGGTACTACTTTCTCTATCCGTGAAGGTGGACGTACTGTTGGTTCAGGTATGGTTACAGAAATCGAAGCTTAATTCGATTGAGTTCCCAGAAATAACAATTATAGTCAGACAACTTAATTGTAACTCTCTACTTTCGGGTAGAGAGTTTTTCTGTAAGTATTCATAAAATGCACAGAAATTCTTTAATCTTAGTTAAGTTTATGCTATAATGTACCTTGTACAATAAATATAGAAGAGGTAAGTGAAATGTCACGTAAACCAATCATTGCCGGTAACTGGAAAATGAACAAAAATCCTCAAGAAGCACAAGCATTCGTTGAGGCTATTGCAGGAAAATTGCCTGCAGGCGACAAAATTGAAGCAGCTATCGCAGCTCCAGCTGTAGATTTGAACGCTCTCTTGTGGTTCGCTAAAGATTCTGAATTGAAAGTTGCTGCTCAAAACTGCTACTTTGAAGATGCTGGTGCCTTCACTGGTGAAACATCTCCAAAAGTATTGGCTGAAATGGGTGTTAACTATGTTGTTATCGGTCACTCAGAGCGTCGTGATTACTTCCACGAAACTGATGAAGATATTAATAAAAAAGCTCATGCAATCTTCCGTAACGGTTTGACTCCAATCATCTGTTGTGGTGAGTCACTTGAAACTTACGAAGCTGGTAAAGCAGTTGAATTCGTAGGTGCTCAAGTTTCTGCAGCTTTGAAAGACTTGACTACTGAACAAGTAGCATCACTTGTTATTGCTTACGAGCCAATCTGGGCAATCGGTACAGGTAAATCAGCTACTAAAGATGATGCACAAAACATGTGTAAAGCTGTTCGTGACGTTGTTGCTGCTGATTTCGGTCAAGAAGTTGCAGACAAAGTTCGCGTTCAATATGGTGGTTCTGTAAACCCATCAAACGTTGCTGAATACATGGCATGTCCAGACGTTGACGGTGCGCTTGTTGGTGGTGCATCACTTGAAGCAGAAAGCTTCTTGGCTTTGTTGAACTTCTAATAACAAAAAGCATCGGATTTTGAATCCGATGCTTTTTTTGATATTTTAAGAGGCTATTTCAGTACCCATTCTCTAAGAGCGTGGGCTACACCGCTCTCATCATTTGACTTCGTAATGTATTTGGCGATTTTCTTCAATTCAGGATTTCCGTTTTCCATGACAACAGGATTACCAACAACTTCCAACATTGGACGGTCATTTTCTTGGTCACCGATGGCCATGGTTTGATCCATTGTTAGTCCAAGTTTCTCAGCTAGATGAATGATAGCTTGTCCCTTGTTAACAGTTTTAGGGGTGATTTCCAAATAAAATGGTGCTGATTTTGCTACGTTGTACTTCTCAGTCAAGCTGGTCGGTAGAAGTGGAATAGCAGCATCAAGAATTTCTGGCTCATCAACCATCATTGTTTTGATGATTTCCTTGTCAGCCATCTCTTCAGGAGTGCGATAGAAAATGGGTGCACTTACTAGTGTGGATTCGTAAATGGTGTATTTACCGATGTTACGGTTGGCAGTATAGATACCTTCCTTGGTGCTGGCATGCATTGGGAGCTTGAGTTTACGGGCAGCAGATTCGATGTCGAGATAATCCTCATAAGTCAAGGTATCTTTGACAATATCCTCACCAGTTGCTGCATCTTGGACTAAGCCACCGTTAAAAGTGATGACGTAGTCACCTGCTTCTGTAAGATTGAGTTCTTCTAAAATTGCTTGAACACCGGAAATGGGGCGACCAGTAGCAATAACAATTTTAACGCCTGCTTTTTTTGATTCTTGGATTGCTGAGTGTACTTCAGCTGTAATTTGGTGTTGACTATTTAGTAGTGTACCATCAATATCGATGGCGACAAGTTTAATGCTCATTTGATTCTCCAATTATAAAATGATCGTTATGTATGTGGCTGTTAAAATCAGCTATTTGAGGTGCGAAAATTCCTGTTTCTTCTAACATTTCTTTTGGGAAATAGAAGCGGCTATCGCCATGGATTGTGCCTGATAAGGAATGGACAATTGGTGACAGAGAGGATAGTTCTACCAAGGTTTCATCTTTGCGATAAATCTCAATTTGAGTCCGTTTCTTTTCTGCATTCGGTCGGTAAATGTCATACGGCAAATCAAAGTTGTGGTGAATAGCAGTATAGTATTCTGGGTCAAACCCGACATCTGCGACCAGGCTACGCAGGCGGTCCAAAGCCTCCTCTTCTTCGGCCTTAAAAGTGATGGATTTGAGCACTTTCCTATTGATATAGCGCTGGGCTAAGTCAGATAATATACGATCTGGTCCATCTATCCATGATTGAAAGTAAGTATTCATAACTCCATCATCAAGACTGAGGTAGTCGGTTAGACGGATACGATGCTCAAAAAAAGGTAATAGCCGAGGTGAAGTTCGTGCAAAAAACTCCTGTTCACTAGTATATAGTAGTTTGGCACGATTGAGTAAATTCTGCAATAGGACTTCCATAGAGCGGCTTGCTGGATGAAAATAGACTTGCATGTACATCTGGTAGCGGCTGAGAACGTAGTCTTCTACTGCATGCATACCAGATTCTTTGAAGGCAATTCCATTTTCTGTCGGGCGAATGACACGTAATATCCTAGTTAGGTCAAATTCACCATAGTTCGCACCAGTGAAGTAGGAATCTCGTAATAGATAATCCATCCGGTCAACATCAATCTGGCTCGAAATGAGTTGAACGACCTGTTTATTTGGATAGGTGTGTTTGATAACACTAGCAACCTTGTCTGGAAACTCAGGTGAAACTTGTTTCAACAGAGCATTGATTTCCGTTTCTGGACTAGTAATAATAGCACAGGTCATTTCCTCGTGGTCTGTATCAAATAGACGCTCGAAGGTATGAGAATAGGCTCCGTGTCCGACATCATGGAGTAGCGCAGCAACCATGGTCAGTAGGGACTCATTTGTATCCCAGATTTGTGGATACTTGTCTTCAAATTTTTGAGTAATCCGTCTGGCGATTTCGTAGGCGCCAAGGCAGTGTGAAAAGCGGCTATGCTCGCCACCATGGAAGGTATAGGAAGTGGTCCCTAGTTGCTTGATGCGGCGTAGTCGCTGAAATTCTTTTGTATTGATAAGTTTATAAATCAGCTCATGATCAACATGTACATAGTTATGAACTGGATCGCGAAATACTTTTTCTATCATAGTTTCATTATAACAAAAAAGGGAGATAAATTCCTGATTTTTCTAAAACACAAGGATATTGCTATGTACCCAATGGAATCTTTTGGTATAATGGAGAAATGAATAATCAAATTATCTTATTAACAATTCAGGTCTTTATTGTAGCCCTGATTCTTTGGATGCTTTACACAATTCTATCCTATGCTAAAAAGCACGATATTTCTCTAAAAGAGAAATTTTGGACAGGATTTGGTATCGGTTATGTTACTGATTTGCTAGACACCTTGGGGATTGGAACCTTTGCAACAACAACCACTATGTTTAAACTGACAAAGTTGGTGGAAGACGATCGTAAAATTCCTGCGACCATGACAACGGCGCACATCATACCAGTCTTAGTAGAGGCGCTATTGTTTATTACGATAGTTGAGGTTGATATGGTCACTCTGATTGCTATGGCAGCAGCGGCATTTACGGGTGCCTTTGTTGGTGCTAAGGTAACTCAAAAATGGGATACAAAGAAAGTTCAACGAATTCTTGGGATTTTACTAATTATTGCAGCCTGTTTCATGGTCTATCGCATGATTACTAACCCTGGCGCAGATCTTACCAATGAAGTAAAGGGCTTAACTGGTTGGAAACTGGCTGTTGGTATTGCCTTTGATTTTATGGTGGGAATGCTGATGAGTATGGGACTGGGTAACTATGCTCCTGAGTTAATTTTCTTCTCATTGATGGGAATTAGTCCAGCGGTTGCTCTTCCAGTTATGATGTTGAATGCTGCTATGATTATGACAGCTGGTGCCAAGCAGTTTATCCAATCAGGACGAGTAAACTGGCCAGGAGTTCCAGGAATCATTGTCGGTGGGGTGCTAGGTGTTTTGACAGCTGCTTTCTTCCTATCAAATTTGGATATTAATAATTTGAAAATTTTAGTTGTCTTCATTGCAGCGTATACAGGCTTTACTCTGCTTCGTTCATCCTTTGTTACTAGGATTAAAAAATAGTAGGAGGAACTATGGATATTCATTTGCGAAATGAAATTGATCTGGACGGGCAGATTGAGGTAGTGGATCAGCAATTTCAAGTGGAAGTTAAGGAAAAAGATGGGAATATCTATCTCATTTATAGTAACGATGAAGCTGAAAAAGTTGTCATAAAATGTGACGAAGAAGAGTTAGTGATGACACGCTTTTCCACTCCGAAGTCTATTATGCGATTCATTTCTGGTAAAGAAGCTATTGTGACCGTTCCTACACCGTTAGGAATCCAGCATTTTGTGACCGATACAAAACGTTACCAATTAAACCGTTCGGATCAAAGTGTCCAGTTGCAATATGAATTAAAGGGATTGGAGAACCAGCAGCTTTTTGCTTCCTATGATTTGGAAATCTCGTGGAAATAATCTCTTATTTCCAGAAAAATATTCTTGAATTTCTCGGGATTTTTGATATAATAGTTAACAAATCGAGGGAGTAGCTAGCGGAAAATTCCGTGATATTGTCGTCAATCCGACTTGTTTCCGGCAATATATTAAATAGCGAGACTTGTTTTAGAACCTGTCTTCGCAAGTAAGGTATTTTTAGATAAGAGATAGTTTTTTGTCTATCAAGGCAGTTTTTTGAAGGAATACTGACTGTATTTCAAAAAAACTAATACTCAATGAAAATCAAAGTCAGGCTAGGCGACGCCGATGCAGATTGAACTAAAGTTCATCAATTCAAGTCAACAACGCCTGAGTTTGATTTTCGAAGAGTATAAAGATGAGTGATAGAAAACTAGCCCTAGATAGAAGTGCCGAGCTGTGAAGAGAGGTTCTCATTAAACAGGTCTCTTTTTTATTTGTTAGGTAAAAAAGGGACGGAGAAGGAGAAGGAAATTGTCAAAAGAACAAAAACGCGATTTGTTTTATACACAGAGCGAAGAGCAAGTATTGTCAAGCATGGGGTCTTCTTTGGACGGTTTGTCTAGTGATGAGGCAAGCAAACGTCTAGCAGACTACGGTCGTAACGAATTGGATGAGGGTGAAAAACGCACACTCTTAGCTAAATTCTTGGATCAGTTCAAAGACTTGATGATTATCATTTTGATTGCAGCAGCAATCTTGACGGTGATTACAGAAGGTTCACACGGTTTGACAGATGCCATTATCATCTTAGCCGTGGTTATCTTGAACGCTGCCTTTGGTGTTTATCAAGAGGGTCAAGCTGAGGCAGCCATTGAGGCGCTAAAAAACATGTCAAGCCCAGTTGCGCGTGCGCTTCGTGACAATCATGTAGTCGAAGTTGATTCTAAAGACTTGGTACCAGGTGACATCGTCTTGCTTGAAGCAGGTGATGTTGTCCCTGCCGATATGCGTTTGTTGGAAGCTAACTCCCTCAAAATCGAAGAGGCAGCTCTTACAGGTGAGTCTGTACCAGTTGATAAAGATTTGTCAGCAGTTTTGGCTGAAGATGCACCGATTGGTGACCGTGTCAACATGGCCTACCAGAACTCAAACGTTACTTACGGCCGTGGTCTTGGTGTGGTTACAAATACAGGTATGTACACAGAGGTTGGGCACATCGCTGGTATGCTTGCTAATGCTGATGAGACTGATACACCATTGAAGCAAAACTTGCACCAGCTATCAAAAGTCTTGACATACGCAGTTCTTGTAATTGCAGCGGTAACGATGGCTGTTTCAGTCTTCGTACGTGGTGAAGGTATCTTGCCTGCTCTTATGACTTCTGTAGCTCTTGCGGTTGCTGCCATTCCAGAAGGTTTGCCAGCTATTGTTACAGTTGTTCTTTCGCTTGGTACACAGGTCTTGGCTAAGCGTAACTCGATCATCCGTAAGTTGCCTGCTGTTGAAACACTTGGTTCAACTGAAATCATCGCATCGGATAAAACTGGTACTTTGACTATGAACCAGATGACTGTTGAAAAAGTTTATACAAACGGTCAATTGGTGGATGCTAAAGAAGCTTTGGATGCAAGCAATACAACGCTTCGTGTTATGAACTTTGCCAACGATACAAAAGTTGACCCAACTGGTAAATTGATCGGTGACCCAACGGAAACGGCACTTGTTCAATTTGGTTTGGATCAAAACTTTGACGTTCGTGAAGTCTTGGTATCGGAGCCTCGTGTGGCTGAATTGCCATTTGATTCAACACGTAAATTGATGTCAACTGTTCACCAACAAGCTGCTGGAAACTTCTTTGTAGCTGTTAAAGGTGCTCCAGACCAATTGCTCAAACGTGTAACGCAAATTGAAGAAAACGGTACAATTCGTCCGATTACCGATGCGGATAAACAAGCCATTCTTGCAACTAACAAGGACTTGGCTAAACAAGCCCTCCGTGTCTTGATGATGGCATACAAGTATGTTGATGCTATTCCTGAATTGGAATCTGACGTTGTTGAAAACGACCTTGTCTTCTCAGGTTTGGTTGGTATGATTGACCCTGAGCGTCCTGAAGCGGCAGAAGCTGTTCGTGTTGCTAAGGAAGCTGGTATCCGTCCAATCATGATTACGGGTGACCACCAAGATACAGCTGAGGCGATTGCAAAACGTCTTGGTATCATCGATCCAAACGATACAGAAGACCATGTATTTACAGGTGCAGAGCTCAACGAATTGACGGATGAAGAGTTCCAAAAAGTCTTCAAACAATACTCGGTATACGCTCGTGTATCTCCAGAACATAAGGTTCGTATCGTTAAGGCTTGGCAAAATGATGGTAAGGTTGTTGCCATGACTGGTGACGGTGTTAACGATGCGCCATCACTTAAGACAGCCGACATCGGTATCGGTATGGGTATCACAGGTACGGAAGTTTCGAAAGGTGCTTCTGATATGGTCCTTGCAGATGACAACTTTGCAACTATCATTGTGGCGGTTGAAGAAGGACGTAAGGTCTTTTCAAACATCCAAAAAACCATCCAGTATCTCTTGTCAGCCAACACTGCTGAGGTATTGTGTATCTTCCTTGCTACCCTCTTTGGTTGGGACGTATTGGAGCCAGTTCATCTTCTTTGGATCAATTTGGTAACAGATACACTTCCAGCGATTGCCCTTGGTGTTGAACCTGCTGAGCCAGGTGTGATGCAGCACAAACCTCGTGGTCGTAACTCAAGCTTCTTCTCAGGTGGTGTCTTGAGCTCTATTGTCTATCAGGGTATTCTACAAACAGCATTGGTACTTGGTGTCTATGGTTTTGCACTGCTTTACCCAGAACACAGCACTTATGAAGAAATCCATGCAGATGCCTTGACAATGGCCTATGTTACTCTTGGGTTGATTCAGTTGGTACATGCCTTCAACGTTAAGTCTGTCTACCAATCTATCTTTACCGTTGGTCCATTCAAGAACAAGCTCTTTAACTGGTCTATCGTAGCAGCCTTCTTGCTCTTGATGGCGACTGTTGTGATTCCAGGATTCAATACCTTCTTCAAGGTATCTATCTTGACACCAACTCAATGGATGGTAACAGTAATCGGTTCAGGTCTCATGGTTGTCGTTGTAGAAATTGTTAAATTTGTTCAACGTAAGTTGGGCTTGGATGAAAAAGCTATCTAATTATAGTTATTCAGCTTATCTTTTATTACTTCGTTAACTCGCCTTGCTGTACTTTAGTACAGCCTGCGACTCGTTGCCTTGTACTAAAAGCAAACTGAAGACTATATCATTTGAAAAAGCTCAGATTTAGTGGTCTGAGCTTTTTTCTGTACTGATAATGTATTTTGGGAAGATTACTTGTCCCAAAAATGTAAAGATTAGAGATGTAGCAAGTAGGATTATCTTTATCATCGTAGAAAATTGGAAAAAGATGACAATTGGAAGGATAGCCAAGCTGAAATAGTAAAGGGTGAAGTACTTACTGTTTTCTATTATTTGAACCCTATCGCCGTCTTTAACTTGAATGCTTGATTTTTTATCCCCTCGAACGCTTAGTGTAACAGATGATTGTGTAATTGGTAAGCTTAGAATTTTTCCTTGAGTAACTGTCCCAGCAATTTTTCCATCTACCAGGAGTGGAAGTTTTTGGGAGGATGGTTGTTTGATAGGTTTTGGATAATGAATAGTAACTCTCATATGAACCTCCTTGTAATCTAGTTTCATTATAGCAAAAAAAGAAAAAATGTAAACGATTTCTGGCACTGTTTTCCCCTGTAGGCTTGCTTGAAGAATAAGAAACTGCTATAATTTTGAAGAGGTAGGAGTTTATATGAATTATCTTCAGAATTATATTTTAAGTAAAAGCAGTTATTTGCCATCTGATAAGTTATTCATTCTGCAAAAAGAACTAGAAGATTTAGATGATGAGGCTTTAAACGTTCTTATGATGGTTGAGATGCGTCACCCTCTTGTCGCTCTTATTTTGGCTATTTTCTTCGGTGAGTTTGGTGTCGACCGTTTTTATGTCGGGAATAAAGAATTGGGATTTGCCAAGCTGATTGCTTTTGCAGTATCTTTTGTTACGCTATTTATCTTGATTGGGTTCTTGTTATTTTTGGGACTTTATTTGTGGAAGTTTATTGATTGCTTCTTAATCATGCGAGCATGTAAGGAGGCGAACTTTGAGCGTTTGATGCTACAAATCCATCAATATAAGGCTTTTCAGCATAGCAATCAGACATTTTAAGTAAGATATTTTTTTGAATAAGGGGAGGCTTGGTATTGTCTTCCTTTTCTGTTTTTTAGCAGGATGTAAAGTACTTGTAATATGGAACGAGCTTTGTCACAGAAGTGACATTTTATGGAACGGCATTTATGATATAATGATAAAATATGCTAGTTGAGAGGAGAATTTCTATGCAGACAAAGAAAATGAGTATGTTTTTATTTTTTGCCTATCTCCTTTTACTTACTTGGATGATTGTCTTTAAGATGGACTTGAGCATCTTATATGGACGCTATGGTTATGCTAGTATAAACTTAATTCCGTTTGCAGGAACAGCAGTCTATGATGGAGTGCTGGATTTTCCAGAAATTCTATTTAATATTGTAAGTTTTATTCCCTTTGGTATTTATATGGAAATGCTATTTCGCAAGGCATCGTGGGTGGCTAATCTATGTTTGATTATGTTAGTGAGTCTCTGTTTTGAGGTTCTGCAATATTTTCTTTTGCTTGGAGTTGCAGATATAACTGATTTACTGGCTAACGGCTTAGGGGGAGCAATCGGTATTAATGTCATGTATGTCTTGACCAGTATTTGGCGGGAGAAGGCCTATGTTCGTATGAATATTTTTTGTTTTGCGCTAACGTTTTTTGTTATATTAATAACTTATTTAGCTATGTAGGTCTTGCTAAATATATCCAAAGTTTGCTAAAATGAATATAATGAATATTAAGGAAGAGATTATTAAATTATCTCAGGAAATCGGAATTTCGAAGATTGGTTTTACAACGGCTGATGATTTTGCTTATTTGGAGAAATCACTTCGTGCTAGTCAGGAAGAGGGGCGTTCGTCAGGCTTTGAACATAAGAACATTGAAGAACGTATCCGTCCCAAATTATCGTTAGAATCAGCTAAAACCATCATTTCTATCACGGTAGCTTATCCTAGACATTTGCCTGTCAAACCGCAGAAGACCCAATACAAACGTGGAAAGATTACACCTAGCTCTTGGGGCCTAGACTACCATTATATCTTGCAAGATAAGATGGAGCGCTTGGCGAGGGGGATTGAAAAACTGACGGATGGTTTGGAATACAAGGCCATGGTGGACACGGGTGCCTTGGTGGATACTGCTGTTGCCAGACGAGCAGGCATTGGTTTTATCGGTAAGAATGGCCTGGTTATTTCTAAGGAATTTGGTTCCTATATGTTTTTGGGCGAGTTGGTGACCAACCTTGAGATTGAGCCTGATAAGCCAGTGGACTACGACTGTGGCGATTGCAATCGTTGTGTTGCAGCCTGTCCAACATCTTGTTTGTTAGGGGATACGACTATGAACGCCCGCCGTTGTCTGTCTTTTCAGACACAGGATAAGGGGATGATGGACTTGGAGTTTCGTAAGAAAATCAAGACGGTCATCTATGGTTGTGATATTTGCCAGATTTGTTGTCCATACAATAAAGGAATTTCCAGTCCACCTGTTGTAGACATTGATCCAGATTTGGCTGAGCCAGAGCTGATTCCATTTTTGGACTTGTCAAATGGGCAGTTCAAGGAAAAATTTGGCATGATTGCTGGTTCTTGGCGGGGGAAAAACATTCTCCAGCGCAATGCCATCATAGCCTTGGCCAATAGTAATGACCGCTCTGCCATTCCCAAACTCCTAGAAATCATCGATAAGAAGCAAAATCCCGTCCATATGGCGACAGCTATCTGGGCTCTGGGACAGTTGGTCAAACAACCCAATGAGGAGATAGTAGACTTTATTGCGGGAGTTCAATCGGATAATGATGATGTCATAGCAGAGCAAACGGCCTTTCTCAACATGGTCAAGGACTTGCAAATGTGATATAATAAAGATTATGAATAAAAATGAGGTGTATATGGATACAGCAGAAATTCGCCAAAAGATTGAAGAACTTGGCAAAAAATTAACTTCTTTTAGGGGGTCTCTTTGACTTAGAAGGTCTAGAAGAAGAGATTGCCATTCTTGAGAACAAGATGACGGAGCCAGATTTCTGGAATGATAATTTGGCAGCCCAGAAGACGTCTCAGGAGTTGAATGAATTAAAAAATACTTATGGAAATTTCCATCAGATGTTGGATTTATATGATGAATCCGAAATTTTGCTAGATTTTCTAGCAGAAGATGAGTCTGTTCGGGAAGAACTGGTTGAGAAGTTGGCAGAATTGGACAAAGCCATGACTGCCTACGAGATGACCTTGCTCTTGTCGGAACCCTATGATCACAATAACGCTATCTTGGAAATCCATCCAGGTTCGGGTGGTACCGAGGCACAAGACTGGGGAGAAATGCTCCTTCGGATGTATCAGCGTTATGGAAATGCCAAGGGTTTTACAGTTGAAACATTGGATTATCAAGCTGGTGATGAGGCAGGTATTAAGTCCGTAACTCTAAGCTTTACTGGGCCAAACGCCTATGGCTTGCTTAAGTCAGAAATGGGTGTTCATCGTTTGGTGCGCATCTCACCTTTTGACTCAGCTAAGCGTCGTCATACTTCCTTTACATCTGTAGAGGTAATGCCTGAGTTGGACGATACCATTGAAATTGAAATCAGAGATGATGAAGTGAAGATGGATACCTTCCGGTCGGGAGGTGCTGGTGGACAGAACGTCAACAAGGTCTCAACTGGTGTTCGCTTGACGCACATTCCGACAGGGATTGTGACTCAGTCCACAGTTGACCGTACTCAGTATGGAAACCGAGACCGTGCAATGAAACTCTTGCAGGCTAAATTGTATCAATTGGAGCAGGAGAAGAAAGCGGCAGAAGTAGACTCACTCAAGGGAGACAAGAAAGAAATCACTTGGGGAAGTCAGATTCGTTCTTATGTCTTTACACCTTATACAATGGTAAAAGACCACCGTACTGGTTATGAGGTGGCTCAAGTCGATAAGGTTATGGACGGAGACTTGGACGGCTTTATAGATGCTTATTTAAAATGGCGAATTAGCTAAGAACCTGTATTTACAAGTGAGGTGCTTGTATAATAAGAGATCGTTTTTCGCTCACCAAGGAAGTTTTTTGATAGAATACTGACTGTATTTTGAAAAAACGTTCTCAAATCTAAAGAAAGGACTGTCTAAGACAGGAAATCCTATGGGAATAATAGAAATGAAAGACGTTTCCAAGAAATATGGAAACGGAACGACTGCCCTTCGCGGAGTATCAGTCAATGTTGAAGCGGGAGAATTTGCCTACATTGTAGGTCCTTCTGGTGCAGGTAAGTCAACCTTTATCAAACTCTTGTATCGGGAGGAAAAGCTCGATAAGGGGAGTCTAAAGGTTGGTAAGTTTGACCTTGCAAAAATTAAAAAGAGAGATGTTCCTCTTCTGCGTCGTAGTGTAGGAGTGGTTTTCCAAGATTACAAACTCTTACCTAAAAAGACTGTCTTTGAAAATATTGCTTATGCGATGGAAGTTATCGGTGAGAAACCACGGAATATCAAGAAACGTGTAATGGAAGTTTTAGATTTGGTTGGTTTGAAGCACAAGATTCGTTCTTTCCCAAATGAACTTTCAGGTGGTGAGCAACAGCGGATTGCTATTGCCCGTGCCATTGTAAATAATCCTAAAGTATTGATTGCTGATGAACCAACTGGTAACTTGGACCCTGAAAACTCTTGGGAAATCATGAATCTATTGGAGCGAATTAACTTACAGGGGACAACGATTTTGATGGCGACACACAATAGTCAGATTGTAAATACACTTCGTCATCGTGTTATTGCGATTGAAGATGGTCGTGTAGTACGTGATGAAGCGGAAGGAGAATATGGATACGATGAGTAATCGATTTTTTAGACACTTTATTGAGTCATTGAAGAGTTTGAAGCGAAATGGTTGGATGACGATTGCAGCCATTTCATCTGTAGCCATTACCCTTACCTTGGTTGGTCTATTTGCTTCAGTTATTTTGAACACAGCAAAGCTCGCTTCGGATTTGGAACAGAATGTACGCATCAATGTGTATTTGAGAGCGAACTCAACCGATCAAGCTGAGACGATTGTGAACGAAGCAGGAGAGACGGTAGCTAATCCAGATTATCGAAAGGTGTATAATCAGATTACAGCCTTAGAAAATGTACAATCTGTTACTTATTCAAGTAAGGATGAACAGTTGCAGAAATTAACAGCTACCTTGGGAGATACTTGGAACCTATTCCAAGGAGATGCCAATCCACTTTACGATGCTTATATCATTGATACGACTGAACCGCAATATGTAAAAACTGTTGCAGCAGAGATTGCTAAAATTGATGGTGTTACAGAGGTACGCGATGGGGAAGTTGAAACGGAACGTATTTTTAAATTAGCTAATCTAGTTCGTACATGGGGATTGGCAGCAACTGGCTTATTGCTCTTTACTGCTGTTTTCTTGATTTCCAATACTATTCGAATTACCATTATTTCTCGTAGCCGTGAAATTCAGATTATGCGTCTGGTTGGTGCTAAAAACAGTTATATTCGTGGACCATTCCTTTGGGAAGGTGCCTGGGTAGGGTTCCTCGGAGCTATTTTACCTTCTGTTTTAGTCTATTCTCTTTATAAGATGATTTATACTTCGGTAAATGCTAGTCTTGCTAGTCAAGATTTGTCTCTGATTAGTATGGATGTCTTTGTTCCAGGAATGATTGGCGCACTTTTTGTAATTGGTATTATTATTGGTTCCTTGGGATCAGTCATTTCCATGAACCGCTACTTAAAAATTTAATAGACAAGCGACATGTAAAAAGGTCTGCACAATAATGAGGCAGACCTTTTTGTTATGGATGTCTATGGTGAGAAGATTCGTTCATCTCTTGTTTAATAGTACAGTCGCAGGAACAATCTCCGCAGGATCCTTTTCCTTTGATGAGACTGCGAATAGCAAGAGAAAATAAGATGACGATGATGAGAAAGAAGATAAGTGTGGGCATTAATATTCTCCTTTTTCTAATGTTTTTAGCGTGACAATCGGAAGAGTGTTGGCTGGTTTTTTCACTAGGCTGTAGATGGCTGTGATAATTAGAAAGATAGCGATAAATGTCCAGATGGTCGGTAATTGCCCGTAGATAAGTACAAGACCAATCTGATAGATAACCAAACTACTTGCATAGGCTAAACCTGTTTGGAAACCGATAGCAATCCATGTCCACTTGGCTTCTCCCATTTCACGGTGAATGGCACCAATAGCCGCAAAACAAGGGGCACAGAGGAGATTGAAGACTAGGAAGGAGTAGGCTGACAATGCTGAATAGTCTTGTTGTAAAAGCCCCCAGAGTTCGGGATTTTCTTCGGTTGTTTCTCCTAATTTATAGAGGATACCAAAGGTGGCAATGACGGTTTCCTTGGCTAGGAGACCTGTAATGGCTGCAACAGTTGCTCGCCAATTTCCGAAACCAAGTGGGGCAAAGAGGAGAGAAAAACTGCGCCCAATGGAGGCTAAGATACTCTCATCTGTTTCTACCATTTGTAAAGACCAATTATAGGAACTGCTGAACCAAATAATGATGTTGGTCACAAATATAATGGTACCAGCTCGTTTGATAAAACTAAGTGCCTTATCGAATGCATATCGGAGAACCGTACTGAGTTTCGGTAAGTGATAAGATGGTAATTCCATGATAAAGGGGCTTGGGACTCCACCAAGTTGCTTGGTCTTTTTTAGTGCCATTCCGGATAGGACGATGGCAGCCATACCGACAAAATAGGCGCTTGGAGCAATCCAAGGGTTGTCAGGAAAGAAAGCACCGGCTACCAGTGAAATGATAGGAAGTTTGGCAGAACAGGGCATGAAGGTTGCGGTCATAATGGTGATTTTTCGGTCCTGTTCATTTTCAATAGTCCGGCTTGCCATGACTCCAGGAACGCCACAGCCTGTGGAAATCAACATGGGAATAAAGGATTTGCCTGATAGACCAAAACGTCTAAAAATCCTATCCATGACAAAGGCGACTCGGCTCATATAGCCGATGTCTTCCAAGATTCCCAAGCAGACGAAGAGGACGAAAATTTGTGGTACAAAACCTAGAATGGCTCCGCATCCTGCAATAATGCCATCAAGGACCAGAGATTGTAGCCAGCCAGCGATTTCAAATCGATCTAGATTTTCCTGAATAAGGCCTGGAACAAGCTCTCCGAAGAGGACATCATTCACCCAGTCAGTCCTCATTGTACCAACCGTTTGAATAGACAGGAAGTAGGTCAGCCACATGACTGCCGCAAAGATAGGGAGGGCAAGAAAACGATTGGTAACAAGTCGGTCGATGTTATCAGACAGGTTAAAAGTCTTATCGCTGTCTTTTGTGACCAGTTCTGTGATTTTCTCGATAAATTGGTAGCGTTGATTGACGATAATGGCTTCCATATCGTCTGCGTAAATTTTTTCCAAAATGGCAATGATTTCGGTCAAATCAAGCATGTCTTGTGCATTGAGTTGCAATTGGTCTAGAATGACTTGATCTTGTTCGAGTAGCTTAATGGCGTAGAAGCGTTTTTGATGATTTGGGATGGAATCCGATAACAGGTCAATAACTCGGGCGAGACCGGCTTCAAATTGCTTATCATACTGAGGATAGATTGGCTCGGCTTGCTGATTGGTAATTTTTTCTACTTCATGGAGGAGCTGGGATATACCTAGCTTTTTTAGTGCACTGATAGGCTGTACAGGAACTCCCAGTTGATAGGAGAGCTGGTCGCTGTTTATTGAGCGACCTTGACTTTTCAGGGCGTCTGTCATATTGAGGGCGATAACAATAGGAAGGCCCATTTCTAATAACTGCAAGGTCAGATAGAGATTTCGCTCCAAGTTTGTTGCATCAAGGACGTTGAGGATAGCAGCTGGTTGTTTCGCTATCAAATAATCTCTGGCAACCCGTTCTTCTGGTGTGTAGGGAGACAGCGAGTAGATACCTGGTAAATCTTGAATTAGTAAATGCTTTCGCTTTTTGATTGTTCCAGATTTTCTTTCAACGGTGACTCCAGGCCAGTTACCAACACGTTGGTTGGTTCCTGTTAGGAGGTTGAAAAGAGTTGTTTTTCCGCTATTTGGATTTCCTGCAAGGGCGATGTGTTTTGTCATTTCTTCACCTCGCTTGTGATTTGAACACCAATCATTTGCGCTTCGGATTTGCGTAGTGTCAGCTCATATCCTCTCAAGGTAATTTCGATTGGATCGCCCAAGGGAGCGACTTTTTTGAGAAATAGCTGCGTGTTCTTTGTAAGTCCCATATCCATGAGGCGACGACGGAGTGCACCTGTTGCATAGATGTCCATGACCTTAGCTGAGCTACCAATAGGTGCCTCAGATAGATTGATTATTTCCGTAGCTGACTTTTCTATTAAAACCAGAGATTCAATAATTTCTCTGTCTAGGGCTAGACGGCTTGCCTTGACTTGGAAAATTGCATTGGTCTTGGTTTTTGAAATGATGCGAATCTCTTCTCCGACTTTTAAACCCAAGTGCGCTAAGTGTTTACGAATATCATCTTGCGTTAGACAATCTTTGACTAAATAAGATTGTCCAACTTGAAGGTTTTGCAGTTTCATATCGTTTCCTTTGTGATTTTTATAACAATAGTATAGCATAATTCCTTAAAAGTGTCAGATAATTTTTAGGAACGACTTATTTTCTCTTTATTTTGGTAAATTCTCAAAGTAAGTTCTAGTTTCAGACATTCTAGAAGTTAGTCTGAGAAAAGTAAAAGTGTATGGCAAATTGAAAGAACTATATTTATTCTAATTTCTTGACTTATTTATAAAATATCCTACAATATGACTGTCAGGAGTTTAGCTCCATAAAGTTTACATTTAGGACTTGGTCCCATATCGTGATGAGACTGGGCTCAAGTTCAGCGCCACTTCTCAGAGTTCGTGTCAACCTCTCAGCGCAGTGGTTGATTGGCTTTAACAGTCACTACTCTGAATGTTGGAGTTGTGCGGGTGTGGGAGTGAAACAGTCCAGTGGACTATTTTAGCCCGAGCCTACATATGTTTTTGACTAGTCGAATTCTTTCTCATTCCCTTTTCTTTTTAAAAAACAAAAAATCCCAACACTCTCCGTCGTAAAATTTGAGTGTAGGGTGACAAGTATAGTAAAAAACTGCTTTTCAGTAGGTCTCTTTCCTACACCCATTTTAACAAAATAGAAAGGGTAAATCAATGGCATATTTTGAATGCTATAGCAATTAGGTACAAATTCACAAAAAATCAAATCTCAGCCAGGTTACTTGGAAAAAATACGAGTATACAGAAAAGAAAATAAAATTATATTTCGAAAATACGAAACTATGCGAAATAACCAACAGTATGTAGCAACAAGTACTGAATCAGTTTGCCAGTACTCACACACAGGAAACAGTTGAAAAGTTCCATTATCAAGCAAAGGCAACCGTGAAGATGGCGGTACATGAGGCATTATTGAGCGGAATTTCTGCGATTTTACTACCATACGTTCATCAGTAGAGTCCGAACCAAAAGAAGCAAAATTTCTTGAAATCAACGAATATACAAGTCTTATCGAATGTGCCAGACAGAATATTCGATACCACTCCTACGTCATTATCTACCTAATAGCAGGTACAGACATACGCTTTGCTGAAGCATTGGGGCTGACATGGAATGACATCAGCTTTGAAAACAAGATTATAGATGTCAACAAGATATACAACTACAATACCACCTTTGACTTTGCTCCGACTAAGAATACCAGTTCAGTGCGTAAAATACCTATCTATGATCATACTGTCAAGTTGATGAAAGACTATAAAGAAAAGTGCTGGATTGAGAATAAGTCAGAATAGAGTCTTTGCTTCTGATTAAGAAGATTGTCGGTCGAAATGTTCATATACACTCATTGAGACCTACCTACGCATCTTACCTGATTACGCAAGGAGTAGAGCTCATCTCTATCTCTCAATTACTTGGACATGAAAATTTAAACATTAAACTCAAGGTCTATGTCCATCAGCTTGAATCATTAAAAGAGAAGAGCAATGACAAGGTCAGAAAAATCTTCTAAAAATTTGGGGCAAATTGGAGAAGACATAATAAAAACCCTTGTGTATCAAGGGTTTTAACGTTATTCCATGCTAGTTGCCGGGATTGAACCGGCGACCTCATCCTTACCATGGATGCGCTCTACCGACTGAGCTAAACCAGCAGTACTTGACTAGTATATCATATCTCAAAAAAATGTCAATGGATTTTTTTAAAATAAAAAGAAAAAGAGAGTGCTAACTTTTCAAAGTAAATTCCCAAAGTAAGTTCTAGTCTGTCTTAAAAACTGGAAACTAGAATAAGACAAAGAAATAAGGTAGAACTTACTATGGGACAAGTCAGTATCTGACAATTTATGCCAAACGCAAGGTGGATGTCGAACCCGTATTTGGTAGGATGAAGGGTGTTTTTGGCGTGCGTAGAGTCCATGTCAGAGGATAAAAGGTGGTTGAAACAGAGATAGGCTTCCTCCTAATGAGTATGAATTTAACGAAATTGGCTAAAAAATTAGCCCAAGATAGTAACAATAAAAAGAAAAACACAGATAGTTCGGCTGGATTTCATCAAAATCAGCTCAATCTATCTGTGTTTTCATTTACTGGCTAGTTTTTGCCAGCCTCTTATATTTTTTACCTAATAGTAGGAGACATGCCTGTCTCATAGTTAATTTCCGCTAAAGGTGATACATTTTCTAGTGTAACGGTAGTAATACCGTAATTGTCTACTACTTCTTTTTCGCCGCCTAATCTAATCTGTAACGCCTGCCCTTCTGAGTCAATACCGACATACTGCAAAATCACTTGACGAGGGACTAGTTCATCGTCTTGATATACCGGAGTTACTTTATAATCTAACCAATAGTTTGGGTGCAAAGCTAACCAGCTATCCAGTCTATTCTCGTAATAAAGCATTCCTTCTGGATTACTATCATTAGCTCCCGATAGGGCTCCTGTGTTAAGGTAGGCTGTCATGGTCACCAGGTTTCTAGCCTCGTTATTCAAACCGCTAAACTGATAACCAACTAAATGCCCCCTATTCATTAACCAAGTTTTTTTCCCGTTATATGGTACTTTGTAATTAAACCAACCAACAGGATTGTATGTCAAAGTTTCTCGTGTCAGCGTAGGTTCGTCTTGGTCTCTGAGCTGGATATGTGCATAGGTAGGTCGGTTGAGACTATCTAGCTCTCCAAGCGAAAGTTGTCTATTTTGCCCATCAAATGGCAATGTACCAGGGATATTACTAACATCCGTGCGAAGTTCGATATGTGAAGTACTCGGGAATTTCTTAATCCTCTTCCCGGTACTAGCTTGGCTAGGGATAGCGGAGAAAGCGGTTACAAAAATTAACAAAGCAATTGCTAATTTTTTCCAAATGCAACGATATTGTGTAGACATATTAATATCTCCTTTGTTTTATTTTTCGATTTAATTGTATCACTAAAATAAAATCAATCAACTATAGTAATAAAAAGTCATGATAAAAAAATAATTCTCAATTTTTTTAATTTTTTTGCGAATTAAAACAGACGAAGAAGTTAGACAGCAGAGAAGCTGCAGGGGGTGATGAGGAAATTGGAGTCGTTGTCCCCAATTCGCTCCAAAAGTAAAAAAGAATGTATTAATGAGTTGTAAAAATAAATTTAAAATGCGATTAAATCGGCTATTTTACATTTCTACCAATACAAGTATTTTTAAAATATCCCAGAAACCAGCATAAATAAGGAACGGCCTATTCACAATGTCATTAAGTTAGCTAACCTATCACGTTTTGTGGTAGGTTAGTTTTTTATGTTACACTAGAAATAAAAGGGGAAAAATCATGCTAGACCAGATTAAAGCTCATTTACTTGATAGTATTAACGACATCGTTTCCATCGCAAACCAGTTTGTGCTTCATCCTGAAAAAGATTTTAGTCGGAAAAGTCAGCTAACTATGGAAACCATGATTCAAGCTATACTGACCATGGGTGGTAATACCTTAGCCAAAGAGCTACTTGATTTAGATTTGCCAGTCACTCAATCTGCCTTTGTCCAACGACGATATCGGATCAAACATCAAGCTTTTAAAACCCTGTTTGCCAATATTACTTCTAAAATTCCAACTTCTAAAGATCTCCTTATCCTAGCTGTTGATGGTAGTGATGTGGTTCTACCAAGAAATCGTTCTGATAAAACGACCTCGTTCCAAACTGGACCACACCACACTCCTTACAATCTCATTCATATCAATGCTCTCTACAATCTTGAACAAGAGATTTACCATGACCTACGAATTCAGGATAATCGGGAGGTTGATGAGCGTGCAGCTTTCATCGACATGATGGAGAGTTGTCCCTTTTGAACAAGCTCTGGTGATAATGGATAGGGGGTATGAATCCTACGATGTCATGGCGCATTGCCAGGAGAAAAATTGGTCGTATATTATTCGTATTCGCGATGGAAATAATTCTATGAAAAAGAGTTTTCATCTCCCTGATACTCCTTGTTTTGATGAAAAATTTGACCTAAACATCTGCCGGAAACAGACCAATGAGATGAAACAACAGTATCAAAATTTACCTAATCACTATCGCTGTTTACCTAATCACTCACCCTTTGACTTTCTACCAAGCTCTAGCCGAAAAAATGATCCACTCCAGTTTTACGAACTTTATTTTCGAATGGTGCGTCTAGAAATCAAGCCGGGAGTCTTTGAAACTTTGGTGACAAACACCGATTATTCTCCAGAAAAATTAAAAGATCTCTATGCCTACAGATGGGGCATAGAGACCAGTTTTCGTGACCTAAAATATAGTATAGGTCTGACTCATTTTCACGCGAAAAAGAAGGAAGGGATTCTCC
>NZ_JAOTGF010000010.1:0-81246 GCF_044427305.1 Streptococcus sp. 2021WUSS109 | reverse complement strand
AACTTCGTACCAACTCTAACAATGCGATCTACTTTGGCAGTGGTAACGACCTCTGTCGTCTGGTCTCCAATACTAATCACATTGATTTTTCCTGTTACACCGGCAACTTGCTCAGACTCTTGACCAACTGGAAGTGTGGGATCGTCTTGATAAAGGGTATCAAAAGGGATTTCTTTCTCCGTGATAACAGCTTCGGCAAGGTCTGCACTCTGAGCAGCTGCTAACTTCGTACCAACTCTAACAATGCGATCTACTTTGGCAGTGGTAATGACCTCTGTCGTCTGGTCTCCAATACTAATCACATTGGTTTTTCCTGTTACACCGGCAACTTGCTCAAACTCTTGACCAACTGGAAGAGTAGGGTCGTCTTGATAAAGAGTATCAAAAGGGATTTCTTTCTCCGTGATAACAGCTTCGGCAAGGTTTGCACTCTGAGTAGCTGCTAACTTCGTACCAACTCTAACAATGCGATCTACTTTGGCAGTGGTAACGACCTCTGTCGTCTGGTCTCCAATACTAATCACATTGATTTTTCCTGTTACACCGGCAACTTGCTCAGACTCTTGACCAACTGGAAGTGTGGGATCGTCTTGATAAAGGGTATCAAAAGGGATTTCTTTCTCCGTGATAACAGCTTCGGCAAGGTCTGCACTCTGAGCAGCTGCTAACTTCGTACCAACTCTAACAATGCGATCTACTTTGGCAGTGGTAACGACCTCTGTCGTCTGGTCTCCAATACTAATCACATTGGTTTTTCCTGTTACACCGGCAACTTGCTCAAACTCTTGACCAACTGGAAGTGTGGGATCGTCTTGATAAAGGGTATCAAAAGGGATTTCTTTCTCCGTAATGACAGCTTCAGGAAGGGCTACACTTAGAGAGGTAGGATAGTCTTTCTTATGCACTTTTACAGGAATTTGCAGTACATCATAGCTATTGTCAGAATACAAAACTTGTACAGTTGCAAGATAATCTCCCTCTTTATTCGTATTAACAGTGCCTTTTGGAGTAATATCTTGTATAGTTATAGTATTAGGGAGGTCCTTAGAATTGGTAAGATTATCATTAAAATCTACTTCTTCTCCCTCAAAAATTTCTTCATCAGAAAAAATTGGTTCATAGACATTTGCTTCTGGCAATGTAAAATAATATAAATTAGCTAATTTGGGATCAATGTAACCTGTCTCATTAATGCTTTTCTTGTCCCCCGTTGTAAAGTCATATTGCCCATTCATTAACGGTTCTAAGAAAGATCTAGAACCGTGCCCCGCCACGGATTTACCAACAAATTTTGTGCCAGAAAAATGCCCAACACCATTAGTAATTAAAGTATCATTATCTGTTGCATAATGAATCGATTTTCCTTCATTTGTCAGCTGGTCTCCTATTGCAGCAATACCATTGAGATTGCTAACCAAACCTTTTATTTTTGGGGCATTAAATGTGTAGGATTTTTTTGCCCAATCATAGTTCTTTTGATTAGCATAAATAAAACCACGTTGCGCAAGATAACCACCTAAAGAATGTCCTGTCAAATACAAATTATTGATTTGTGTGGACTGCTGAAGCTGATCCATCAATCTTTCAATACTATTTGCCTGTTTGGGATTTGTTGCAAAGAAAATACTAAGATCATCATCCACATCGGAAGTTCCTTTTGTACCCCTAATTGCAAGGACTTGCACTTCACCAGCATTAATAAATGGATAATTAGAAGTCGTCTCGAACAAAACTGCATCAAATCCATTATTTTCATGGAAAGTTCTTACCATTCGCCAGTATGGAGAGAGTTCCTTATGCATCATAGCATACTCTTGTCTACCATCATAAAGAGTATCAAGTGGCTGTAGTGGATCTAGTACCTTTCTTATATAATCATCGTCTCTATAAGCCAACTCCATAAACATGGCCATCTCTCTAGACGTAACATCCCATTTCAAGGGATCTGTCAATTGAGGATGGGAATCAGTAACCGTCCGCTCCGTGCCATCTGAAAAACCATCACCATCACTGTCTTTAAGAAATGGATGACTATAATAACCGAAATAAGTAGTTTTGTCTTTCTCATAGGTATAGATTTCTTCTTTATTTGCTAAACCATCACCATCATTATCATTATCTGGCAGAATATCACTACCAAGTAAAAGAGAGTCTACTTGACGATTTTCTAATGTGATTTTCCCTTCTGAAATCTTTATTGCATTTTCCAAGGTAAGTACTTGTTTTATAATTTCAGCACTAATGTTCCAACCACTACTAATGTCTACTGTCACAAGACTTGTTAATATGAGCGCTGAATATAATTTAATTTTATTTTTTTTCACTTTTTTTCCTCATTAATTCCTCTTATGCTAAGTCGCAACTGCACAAGATAAGTTATCAATACACAACTGATTATATCACAGCACTTTATGAAAAGCTAACATTATCACAAATCAAGCGTGCCATTCCAACAAAAAATACATGTATTTATTATATAGGTCTATAATTTCTTCAGAGTGTTTTTATGATATTTACAATTTTCTAAGAATAGCATCTCACCCCCAAGGAATTGAGTCTTATTTTACAGTAAAAATGAGGTTATTTCTCCTCAACAAGCTACCTATCCAACATCTTTTTCACCATTTAACTAAGTTATTTTTTATTATCAAAAACGTTTATATAATGGCAAAAATTCTTGTTCATTCAAGCCAACTCTTTCAATCTCCGCAGAAGAGGGGGTGACATCAAAACACCCTCCAGTTTTGTTTTTTCTAACAGTATACTGGAGAAGGGAGTGATTGGATAGATACCTCGTTATTTGGGTGATTATTCGTACAACAAACCACCTCCAAGAATAAATCTCGGAGGTTGTTTTGTATATTTAAAAGTGGAGATTATGGGTTCTTAAACCTAATTATTCTTCACCTTTTTTACGACGCTTACCTGCAAGGGCAAGTGTTGCAATCAACATGCCTACACCAAGAGCTGAAACTGCAACAGTGCTTGTTTCACCTGTATTTGGTAGTTGAGCTGTCGTAGATTTCATTGACTTAGTTTCGGTCGATTTAGGTGTTACTGTCACACCAGCGTTCGGAACTTTTGGATCAGTACCTTTTTCTTTTTCGACTTCATCTGAGATGCCATCGTTGTCATCGTCAGTATCAGTCACATCTGGCATACCGTCGCCATCTGTGTCGCGTTGGATTGTAACTGGAACGTCAATTACTTTAGATTCGCCATCTGTTGTAACAGTAACTGGAATAGTGATCTTACGTTCTTCTTCGTCTTTGCCCCAATCGTCCACTTTTGGTGTGCCTACAAGGTTACCATTGCCATCTACTGATACGCCATTGACCGGAGCAGATGGAGTGATTACTGTCTTAGGTGATTCCGGTTTGACAACTTGGGTGCCATCCGGAACTGGTTGACCTTCAAGAACATCTTTAGGCGTTACAGTTACACCTGTATTAGGAGACTTAGGATCAGTACCTTTTTCTTTTTCGACTTCATCTGAGATGCCATCGTTGTCATCATCAGTATCAGTCACATCTGGCATACCATCGCCATCTGTATCGCGTTGGATGGTGACTGGTACATTAACTACTTTTGATTCGCCATCTGTTGTAACAGTGACTGGAACGGTGATTTCACGTTCTTCTTCATCTTTGCCCCAATCGTCTACTTTTGGTGTGCCTACGAGGTTACCATTGCCATCTACTGATACGCCATTGACTGGAGCAGATGGAGTGATTGCCGTCTTAGGTGATTCTGGTTTGACAACTTGAGTGCCATCTGGAACTGGTTGACCTTCAAGAACATCTTTAGGTGTTACTGTTACACCTGTATTAGGAGACTTAGGATCGGTGCCGCTTTCCTTCTCTACTTCATCAGTAATACCGTCGTTGTCATCATCAGTATCAGTCACATCTGGCATACCATCGCCATCTGTGTCGCGTTGGATCGTAACTGGTACGTCGATTACTTTAGACTCGCCATCCGTTGTAACAGTGACTGGAACGGTGATTTCACGTTCTTCTTCATCTTTGCCCCAATCGTCTACTTTTGGTGTGCCTACGAGGTTACCATTGCCATCTACTGATACACCATTGACTGGAGTAGATGGAGTGATTACTGTCTTAGGTGATTCTGGTTTGACAACTTGAGTGCCATCCGGAACTGGTTGACCTTCAAGAACATCTTTAGGTGTTACTGTCACGCCAGTGTTCGGTACTTTTGGATCGGTACCTTTTTCTTTTTCGACTTCATCTGAGATGCCATCGTTGTCATCATCAGTATCAGTCACATCTGGCATACCGTCGCCATCTGTGTCGCGTTGAATCGTTACTGGTACGTCGATTACTTTAGATTCGCCATCTGTTGTAACAGTGACTGGGATAGTGATTTCACGTTCTTCTTCATCTTTGCCCCAATCGTCTACTTTTGGTGTGCCTACGAGGTTACCATTGCCATCTACTGATACGCCGTTGACTGGAGCAGATGGAGTGATTACTGTCTTAGGTGATTCTGGTTTGACAACTTGGGTGCCATCTGGAACTGGTTGACCTTCAAGAACATCTTTAGGCGTTACTGTCACACCAACGTTCGGTACTTTTGGATCAGTACCTTTTTCTTTTTCGACTTCATCTGAGATACCATCGTTGTCATCGTCAGTATCAGTCACATCTGGCATACCGTCACCATCTGTGTCGCGTTGGATTGTAACTGGAACGTCGATTACTTTAGACTCGCCATCCGTTGTAACAGTGACTGGGATAGTAATCTTACGTTCTTCTTCATCTTTGCCCCAATCGTCTACTTTTGGTGTACCTACAAGGTTACCATTGCCATCTACTGATACACCATTGACTGGAGTAGATGGAGTGATTACTGTCTTAGGTGATTCTGGTTTAACAACTTGAGTGCCATCCGGAACTGGTTTGCCTTCAAGAACATCTTTAGGTGTTACTGATATGCCCACATTCGGAACTTTTGGATCAGTACCTTTTTCTTTTTCGACTTCATCTGAGATACCATCGTTGTCATCGTCAGTATCAGTCACATCTGGCATACCATCACCATCTGTATCGCGTTGAATGGTGACTGGTACATTAACTACTTTAGATTCGCCATCTGTGGTAACAGTGACTGGGATAGTGATTTCACGTTCTTCTTCATCTTTGCCCCAATCGTCTACTTTTGGTGTGCCTACGAGGTTACCATTGCCATCTACTGATACACCATTGACTGGAGTAGATGGAGTGATTACTGTCTTAGGTGATTCTGGTTTGACAACTTGGGTACCATCTGGAACCGGTTTGCCTTCAAGAACATCTTTAGGCGTTACGGTTACACCTGTATTAGGTTTTGTTGAATCTTTTGGAGCTGGATCTTCTGTATCTAGAATACCATCATTATCATCATCTTTATCGGTTACGTCTGGCATACCATCGCCATCTGTATCACGTTGGATGGTAACTGGAACGTCAATTACTTTAGACTCGCCATCCGTTGTAACAGTAACTGGGATAGTGATCTTACGTTCTTCTTCATCTTTGCCCCAATCGTCTACTTTTGGTGTGCCTACAAGGTTACCATTGCCATCTACTGATACGCCGTTGACAGGAGTAGATGGAGTGATTACTGTCTTAGGTGATTCTGGTTTGACAACTTGAGTGCCATCCGGAACTGGTTTGCCTTCAAGAACATCTTTAGGCGTTACTGATATGCCCACATTCGGTACTTTTGGATCGGTACCTTTTTCTTTTTCGACTTCATCTGAGATGCCATCGTTGTCATCATCAGTATCAGTCACATCTGGCATACCGTCGCCATCTGTATCGCGTTGGATGGTGACTGGTACATTAACTACTTTAGATTCGCCATCTGTTGTAACAGTGACTGGGATAGTGATTCCACGTTCTTCTTCGTCTTTGCCCCAATCGTCTACTTTTGGTGTGCCTACAAGGTTACCATTGCCATCTACTGATACGCCGTTGACTGGCTCAGATGGTGTGATTACTGTCTTAGGTGATTCTGGTTTGACAACTTGAGTGCCATCCGGAACTGGTTGACCTTCAAGAACATCTTTAGGTGTTACTGTCACACCAGCGTTCGGAACTTTTGGATCAGTACCTTTTTCTTTTTCGACTTCATCTGAAATACCGTCGTTATCATCATCCTTATCGGTCACATCTGGCATACCATCGCCATCTGTATCGCGTTGAACAGTAATTGTAATGGTTTTGATTACTGGTTTATTGTCTTTGTCGACAATCGGATTACCTTTATCATCCTTAGCTTCAACTGTTACAGTGAAATCACGTTTCTCTTCATCTTTGCCCCAATTTGTAATCTTCTTAGGAGTTCCTGTGACTTCTCCTTTATTTGGATCAAATGTGAGACCATCTGGCAAGCCTGTTACTTTAACTGTTGCCTTTGGATTATCAGATGTTACAGTCACTGGGATTGGTTTAACTGGTTGACCTTCGGTTACTGTAGCATCATCTGCTGTAATAACTGTATTCGTTGCTTTCTTAGGATTTTTATCCTCTGTATCCGGAATACCATCATTATCATCATCCTTATCGGTCACATCTGGCATACCGTCACCATCTGTGTCTAATTGGAACTTAGCTTTCGCATTCTCCACAGTCTTATCTTCATAAGTCACCTTAACTGGTACTTCAATGCTTTCAACTGTCGTGCCATTAGCAACTGTAACTGTTACAACGCCTGTCGTTGGGTTGATCTTTGCAGTATATCCTTCTGGAACTTTGAAATCTGATGGAATTTCATAAGTTGCATTCTTTGGAGCTGCTACTGGTCGACCGCTTGCATCTGTAAATGTAGGTGTTGAGATAGCTGGAGTACCTGGAACGACATTTGTGACTGGATAGTTTGGCTTTGCTTTTACAACATTGCTCAAGGCAGTCGCAAATTTCTCTACTTCTGGAGATCTAACATAGCCATCTAGCTCGGTAGGATCTTGCTTTTCAGCACGAGTAACAACACGATCTCTTGCCGCAAAAGTTTTTCCATCTGGTAAGGTTAGAGTGATATTTCCTGTTTTTGGCTCAGTTGATACAGTGACATTCGCCTCATTTTCCTCCGCCACATAGGTTCCATCTGGCTTTTTCACTAATTTAACAGATTTCCCTTGAACTCCGACAAAGATTTGGTCAACGTCAGATTTTGGAACAAGTTCAACACTTCTGTCACCTTCTTTAAAGTCAGTAATTTCAACTGTACTTACAGTGGCTTTCACAATTACAGTGACTTCCTCCTCTTTGTAGACGTTAGAATCTGTAACAACCCTGACCGTAAATACATAAGTACCGGCTTTAAGTTTAGACAAGTCTTCATTCTCATTCTTCAAGAGAACTTTACGGTAACCCTTGCCTTCTGCTACATTAGCTACACCACCTGTATTGACTTCTACTTGGCTTAGAATATCGCTTTCAGTGACACCTTCCCAGTCTTCTTTGATTACAGTACCTTTAACGGCAGTATCCAAAACATAGGTCATGTATTTATTGTTGGAAAGGACATCGGTTACATTGTCCTTATTATCTGTCACTTTCAGTCCGCGAGAATAATAACCAAGTTTGTCTACAGAAGCAGTACCGTATGCGTTTCCGTCTTTGTCTACTGAATAACCTAATGAACTTGGTTGGTTAACTTCGACAGACTTAATGCCTTCTGGATCTACTAAGTCAGCGATTTTTACCTTGTCCAAACCATCTGGCTTATTAGAGCTATCAACTGTCTTAATTGGTGTCTTATTGAAGATAAAGATGTCGTGCTTGTTGGTAGCTGTCGATGGTGTATTTTCTTCTATCGGACCAGCACCCTTCAAGAAACCGTCATCAGTTATAATTTTATTGCTTCCATAACGTTGCTCATCAGTCAAACGAGTTAATGTATCATCCCAGTCAACATTCCTAGTAGCGGAAGAATCCCTCAAATCGTTCTCTGTATCCAAATAAGTACGAGAAGCAGAAGAACGTACATAGAGTGTGTGGTTCGGTCCATGGGTGATTACTTCGATAACATAATCTCCTGCGCCAACATCTCGCCATGATTTATCATAAAAGAGCGCCCGATTTGCCCCAGGCCCTTTGGATGGTTTTTCATTTGGAGCAAAGGCGTTGCCACCTCTATTTCCAAAATATTTAGACAGTTCACCATCAAAGTTGATATAACCTAGGCGATCTTGATAATCGTAAATATTTAGGTTTGGAGATCCAGATTTAATGGTAATATCTCCCCCACCAGTATTGTTAAATTTATCACTCGTAGCAACTAAGATATACTGATAATGCTGGCTTGCTTTCGAGTCATGGGTAATCACCCATTTGACCATATCTAAGCCTTCTGAGTCTTTACCAATATATTGAGACGTAACTGACTTGATACCATATTTCCAATCAGATGGACGATTTAAAACTTCCACAGGGTCCGCAAGGGCTGTTGCACCTAATTGAGCCGTGATGACACCATCTGGACTAAATTTGCGCAATTCCACAGCTAGTGCTTCTACGTTTGTACGAACCGAATTAATCTGTGTATACAACTGTTCAACCGTTGCGGCTGAATTTGCCAGTAATAGGTCAGATTCTTTAGCTACCAAACGAGCATTTGTCACTGCAGTTTTTAGCAATGAATTATTAGATTCAGTTGTTGCAACCAATCTCTCACCCTGTGAGGCAAGAACTGCCGCTTCAGATGACACTTGGGCTAAAAGATGTTTTACGTCTTCAATAGTTGCTGGCTCTGTAGCTGCCCTTGCTTTAAATTCAGCTGGTACAGCTGATGACGTTGAGACTGCAGTATCAATTGGTAAAGTTGAGGTTGTTACGCTTGCTGTCTCCGCTGCTTGCTTCACAACTTTGAAAACAATTTTTGTACTTCCTCCTTCTACTACTCCAGAATTAATCGTTGCCACTTCATTGGCTGCTAGTTGATACCCTTTCGGTAGCTCGGCTGTCTCAGTCACAATTGCAATCGCAATAGGGTCTTTTGTAGTCAAGGAAACTGATTTGGCTACTGTAGCTACAGCAGTACCAGTTTCATCTTGATATTCAACTGTATAGTCAATTTTTGTTGCACGATCTACCACATCCTTAGAGGACACAGCATCTGTTGCAGCAGTATCTGTTGATGTTATTACATCAGTGGATGCCTCCGTTTTATCAGTAGATAAACTTATTGTCTCAGCAACAGAATTTGATGGCGCTGTGTCCATCGTCAATGCTGAAACTTCCATACCTCCTGACAAAGCAAGTGATACCCCAAGTAATACACTTGCGGCTCCACAATGATACTTACGAATTGAAAAACGTTGCTTGGCATTGTACCAATCAAATTTTTTCGGTCGTTTTCGTTCCATGTTAACGATCTCCTTCTTTATTAAAAAACATAACCAGAGCAACTGACATTGATACTTCAAACTATTTCTACAGTTTGCCTCACTTTAGGACAGCTTTATAAATTTATAAAAAGATAACTTAAAACTATAATTATTAAATGCCATTCACTACTAGCTTGTTTATTTTATCACCCTATCTTCAAATTTGTCAAGGTTTTATGCGTTTTTTAAAGAAATAAACTTGCTTTTAAAGTGAATATTTTTCCTGTTTTATCTGTATTTTTATTTATTTGAAGACTAATACTATTATTTCACCCAAAAGCCATTCTTTAGAAGCCTTATAGAATAAGCATTCTGAACTTAACAAATATAAAATTTAATATATTTCTAAATGTATATTTTTAAATTTTTTCTAGAATTTTTCAAATTCCCCTTTGATTTGCACATAGCATTACGTGTAAAAAGGGATTCATTTTATAGATACACTATGTTTGCTTTATTTCAAACTTTCAACGCTCCCCCACAGACTGTTTGACGGAAGCTACACTCGTTTCCCGCTTCAATTAAAATTTGAACAAACAAAAATAGCTTAAAATCAACGTTTTTGACGACGTAATTCTAAGCTATTTTCTATATTTTAAGTCTTTTCGCGCAGCCTCAAAGATTAAATAGGATTTGTTGAGCACATTTCCACGGTTTGTGTTTTACACTCCAAATCTGACCTCTATGACTGTTACAAACAAAGTATTTCCAACTACCAGTTAACTTAATAGCATTAACAAAAGCATATGCCTACTTTCATCATTTAATGGATTAAAATTTCCCTAAATTCGTCAAGTCTTTTTTGTCTAGCATGACTTCCTTGTTGTCCCAATGCTCGACGATACGACCATTTTCATCCGAACGGAAGATGTCCGCCGTCACCCACTCAGCTTCACCGTCATTGAGTTTCTGGTGAACATGGACAAAGACAAAATTCCCGTCCTCAATGGCACGCACAATGGTGATTTCCCGCTTGGGATTGCGTTTGAAAAAGTCCTCAAAGAAAGCCGCAAATCCCTCTTTCTCATCAGGCACACCCGGACTGTGCTGGGTGTAAGTAGCTCCCATATAGTTTTCATGAACTTCCTTGATTTCCCCGTCCCGAATGCCACGAAGGTAAAGATTTTTTGCGTTATCTAGTTGATGTGACATGATGTTCTCCTATTTTAACAATCCTTCTCGTTCCAAATATTCCCTCGCCACTTGCTCTGCCGACTTGCCTTCCACATCGACCGCATAGTTCATCTGGGTCATTTCCTCGGTCGAGATTTTGCCTGCCAAGACTCCTAAGACTTGCTCCAACTCAGGATATTTTTCTAAGGTTTCTTTGGACAATAGCGGAGCAGCCTGATAGGGTGGGAAGAGCTGTTTGTCATCTTCTAGGATTTTCAATTTGTAAGTGACTACCTTGCTATCAGTAGAATATGCTTCGATAATCTGCACATTACCACTCTTAATAGCTTCATAACGAAGGGCTGGCTCCATGGTCTTGACATTAAGTTGGAGATTGTATAGATTTTTTAGACCGATATTACCATCTTCGCGGTCATTAAACTCTAAAGAGAAGCCTGCGACAGCTGTCTGTTGCACTTTTGCCAAATCCGAAATCTTTTCAATCCTATTTTTCTGAGCATAATCTTCCGTTACAGCCAAAGCATAGGTATTCTGGAAAGCCATTGGTGCCAGGTAAACCAAGCCATCCTGCTCCAAAATCGCCTCTTTGGCATAAGTGTAAACCTCATCAGAATTAGTAGATAAATCCATTGATGAATTTTTCAAAAGAGTACTTGTAATGGTCCCTGTGTACTCAGGATAAATATCAATAGAACCTGATTTGAGTGCCTCATAAAGGAAGCTAGTCTTTCCGAAATTAGGTTTTATCTCCACCTTGATGTCTGTCTGGTCTTCAATCAACAACTTATACATATTGATGAGAATTTCAGGTTCTGCACCGAGCTTCCCTGCAATGACCAACTGCTTTGTGGAAAAGTTAAGCATGGGAACATAACTAGCTCCAACAGTAAATAAAGTCACCAATAGAGCCAACAAAATTGTCTTGGGTTTCTTATCCTGCAACAGACGAATGCCGTAACCGAAAAGTACTGCAAGGACAGCCGACGATACCGCACCAATCAAAATCAAGGCTGAATCATTGCGGTCAATTCCAAGTAGAATAAAGGAGCCAAGGCCCCCAGCCCCCACCAAGGCCGCCAGAGTCGCCGTTCCGATAATCATAATGGAAGCTGTCCGAATCCCTGACATCAAAATAGGCATGGCAAGAGCTAACTTAAATTTTTTCAACTTCTCCCATTTATTCATACCAAAAGCGGTTGCTGCTTCTTCCAGGGAAGGGTCGATTTCTCCAAGTCCTGTCAATGTCCCCTGCAAGATAGGAAAGATAGCATAAATAACGAGTGCTACTACTGCTGGCAAGGCCCCGATTCCCATAAAAGGAATGAAAAGACCAAGCAAAGCAAGGGATGGAATAGTTTGGAAGATACCTGTTATTTGCAGGCTCCACTCAGTCAAGCGTTTTTTACTAGATAGAATCAGTCCCAAAGGTACTGCAATTGCAATCGCAATAATCAAAGCTAGAAGGGAGATGCGAAGGTGTTCAAAAAGAGCGATTCCCCACTCATCCTTGCGTTCTATAAAGGTTTCAAATAGGTTCATTACATACCTCCTCGAGCTCTGATAAATTCCTTGACAAAATCATTGGCAGGATGATTCCTCAATTCATCAGGACTTCCTAATTGCACAACTTGTCCATCTTGCATGAGACAGATGCGATCCGCCAATTTAACCGCCTCATCCATATCATGGGTAACGAAAACCGTTGTCATCTTGAATTCCTCATGTAATTCCTTAATCAAGTCCTGCAACTGAGCCTTACTGATTGGATCCAGAGCTGAGAAAGGTTCGTCCATGAGTAACACTTTCGGATTTGCAATGATGGCCCGCAGAATGCTAACCCGCTGTTTTTCTCCCCCAGATAAGTCCTTGGGCAAACGATCCAGATAGCTGTCTGGTTCCAAGCCAACCTTGGTCAAGAGCTCTCTCGTCCTCGTCAAGGTTTCTTCCTTACCCAGACCTTTCATTTCAGGAATAAGAGCGATATTTTCAGCTACCGTCATATTTGGAAAAAGGGCTATCTGCTGAAGAACATAACCTGTCTCCAAACGTAATTCACGCAGGTCGAAATCCTTAAGTCGCTTACCTTGAAAAAAAACCTCTCCCTCGGTCTGCTCAATTAGACGGTTAATCAATTTCAGCGTGGTTGTCTTTCCACTACCGCTTGGTCCAATCAAGACAAAGAACTCCCCTTCTTGAATATCAAAGGTCAAATTTTTCAAGATTGGTCCACTAACCTTACAGGTCAGAGATACATTTTGATAATCAATCATCATCTTCTCCTTTTAAAATAGCCATGAGACTCTGACTGTAGCGCTGAATTAATCCTAGCATAATCTCCTGTTCCTCCTGACTGAGTTGAGACAGCGCCTTATTTTCCGCCTCCTCTAAGGGATCCAAAATGCGACTAGCAAATTGTTGCCCCTCCTCTGTCAATTTAATTTTCTTATGTCGCTTATCTGCTAGATTCTCCTCTAAAACTACCAGGCCTCCATCCAAAAATTTCTTTACAGTAGCATTGACAACTTGTTTGCTTGAATAGGTCTTCTTACTGACCCAGTTTTGCGTCACACCTCCGGGATTATAATAAATCCACATGAGAATGGATAAGCATTTTGCATTGAGTCCATGTCCACGAGCATAGTCTTCATAAAGACCGACTTGCTGGTCAAACATACGAGCATAATCCTTACTCCTTTTCTCAACTTCCATCATCCTTCCCCCTCCTCAGTGAGCACAACTACCTTACTAAAAGCCTCTGGTCTACTAGTGTTCAAAACAACAACAATTTTCACAACGACTTCCTCCTGTAATCATGTTAGTCAATATTTTTTACTATTTTACCAAAAAAAGAAAAATAGTCAATCATTTTGACTATTTTGAGACATCAACTACCTTATTATAGATTCCCGTCTTCATCCACTCAAACATATTGAATCCCTAAAATTATCTGCTTTTAATTTACACAAAACAAATGATAATCAGATAACAAAACTAGCCTAGAAAATTCTAAGCTAGTTTCTTTTTATCCTTCAACTGTTTCTGAGGCAGTTTCGCTTGCTACTTCTGAAACGGTTTCTGATACAGGTTCGATGATGACATCATCAATTGTAAGCTCAATATCTTCAGACACAACTACAGCATCCTCAATATCTTCTTCTGTCAAATCCACTGTCGGAGCTTTAGCAGTTTTTGCCTTGATAGCTTCCAAAATGTCAGCCGTTGACAAGTTTTGTTCCGCAATTTTTTCCTTGATTTGCTCAAAGGTTTCCAAGGATTTTTCCTTACCAGACTTGACCAAATCTTCTACTGTCAATTCACCAGTTTCAAGTTGAGTTTTTACTTCAGTAAATCGTTCAGTCGCTTGTTTGCCTAAATCTTGTGCCTTAGCGACAAAATCAGCATTGATTTCTTCATGGTTTTCTTTATAGTCATTAGCAAAGTTTACGACTTTTTCTTTGACTGTTTTACCAGTTTTACTTGCTAGAAAAGCAGCTGCAGCAGCTCCGCCTGCTGCCCCTAACAAAAGGCTAGTCCACACGCTACTAGATTTTTTTACCATTTTTTTCTCCTTTCTTACCTAAGAGAGATGAGAGAGTTGACAGAGCTGAAAGAGCTCCGCCAGCTTTTACAGTACTTGCTCCAGCAGACTTAGCTTTGACTGTCAAATCACGCGCTGAAGCATTCAAATCAGATACAGAAGTTGACAAGTCAGCTACCGCTACAAAAAGAGGATCAAGGGTCGAAACCTTACCATTTACATCTTCGACTAAGACATTGGTTTTAGCCAAAAGCTCGTTGGTCTGATAGAGAGTCACATTGACATCACTGGTCAAGACCTTAAGCGTTTGCTGGGCTTCATCCGTTACCGTACCCAATTTTTTCAACAACAAAACAATATATACTGCCACCGCCGCGATGGACAAGGCAATAATCAAGACAGAAATTTCAATAATCATATCTTCTCCTTTAGGGTTGATAGAATGAAATAGAAGACTTTCTTCTCCGCAACACAACCATGATAATACCAACGAGGATTAACACCCCAGATAGCCATTGTGAAACACGTATTCCCAAGAACATGAGGCTGTCCGTCCGCAAGCCTTCTATCAAAAGGCGACCACAACCATACCAGACTAGGTAGAAAGCTGTTATTTCTCCCTGTTTAAGGAATTTTGGCCGTCTACGTAACACACAAACCAAGCCAAAGCCTAGCAAATTCCAGAGAGACTCAAACAAGAAGGTTGGTTGACGGTAGGCACCATCAATATACATCTGGTCTCGGATAAAGGCTGGCAGGTAGTTCAAACTTTCTACTGCCTTACCATAGGCCTCTTGGTTAAAGAAATTTCCCCAACGACCGATTGCCTGAGCAATCATGACCGATGGCGCTACAATATCCAAAAAATCCAGGGTATTAATAAAGCGATACTGGGTAAAGAAATAAAGGACAATCGCACCTGTAATCAAACCACCATAGATGGCAATACCACCGTTCCAGATAGCGAAGATAGATAAAATGTTATCCTTGTATTCGCTCCATGAAAAGGCTACATAGTAAATCCGTGCCCCCAGGATAGAAAGCGGAAATGCGATTAGAATAAAATCTAAAATATCATCCTGACGGATTTTCTTTCGTGGTCCCTCTTTTGTCGCCAAATAAACACCTAGAATCAGACCAAGCAAAATACAGATTGCATACCAACGAATTTCTAAGGGACCTAATTTAATCGCAATAGGATCCATATTAAACCTCTTCTCTATTGTGCTCAATTAAATTAGACAAGCGTTCTTCGAAGATTTTCGTTGCATCAAACCCCATCTGTTTGGCACGGTAGTTCATGGCTGCTGCTTCAATTACCACAGAAATATTTCGACCGGTTTTTACAGGAATACGTATTTGTGGAATAGCAATTCCTGCTATTTCGATACTATCGCCAGAATTTCCCAAACGGTCAAATACCTTACCTGTTTCAAAATTTTCTAAGTAGACAGCCAACTGCACTTCTGATGAATCTTTTACGGCACTAGCACCATATAGACTCATAATATCGATAATGCCAACTCCTCGAATCTCTAATAAGTGGCGCAGAATTTCCGCAGGTTCACCCCAGAGAGTCACATCGTCTTTTGCATAGACATCAACACGGTCATCAGCCACCAATCGGTGTCCTCGTTTAACCAACTCAAGACCAGTCTCACTCTTACCGATACCAGAATCACCCTGGATAAGCACACCCATACCGTAAATGTCCATCAAGACACCGTGTACACTCGTCCGCTGAGCCAGGCGACTATCCAAGTAAGAAGACAATTCTCCCGATAGACGACTGGTTGCTGTCTTGCTTCGGCAGATAGCAATTTGTTTTTCTTTTGCAGCCTTGTACATCTCCTCAGGGATTTCCAAGCCACGTGCCACTATGACAACAGGGGTTTCTGGCTGGAACATCTGAGAAAGAACCTGATAGCGGTTATGGGCAGTCATGGCCATCAAATAAGACCATTCCTTCATCCCTATCAACTGGATGCGCTCTGGAGCATAGTAATCAAAATAGCCAGTCATTTCCAATCCTGGTCGGGTAATATCTGCCGTCGTAATTTGCTTTTGCAGGAGCTCTTCCGTACTGTAAGCACATTCAATCCGCAGATTATCGACCAAATCTTTCACATAAACGGTCATTTCTTCCCTCACTTTCAGTTTTATTATATTATACCATAAGCTAGGGATTGGGGGAAAAACAAGTGGCTGATTTGGTAAAAAGAATGAGTTTCTTTCTTTTTCTCACAAAATTAGCAAAACTTCCACAGATTAAATGCACTTCCCTCCCAGTGCTACATATTTCTAACAAATCTGTTATACTTTATATAGATCAATACTTACTACTAAGGAGAAAATCATGGAACCATTGTTTCTCACACCTGTTATGCACGAAAAAATTTGGGGGGGCAATCGCCTAAGGACCAACTACCACTACGACATTCCTAGTGATAAGACTGGTGAATGCTGGGCTATTTCTGCCCATCCAAACGGCGTAACTACTGTCTCAAACGGTCAATATAAAGGAAGAGGACTGGATGACCTCTATAAGAATGAAAAACATTTATTTGGCAATCCAACAGATGATGTCTTTCCATTATTAACAAAAATCCTTGATGCAGACGATTGGCTCAGCGTCCAAGTCCATCCCGATGATAGCTATGGTTTGGCTCACGAAGGGGAACTGGGCAAAACAGAATGTTGGTATATTTTGGAAGCCGAAGACGGAGCTGAAATCATTTATGGTCACAATGCCCAATCCAAAGAAGAACTCCGTCAGCAAATCGAAGCTGGAGATTGGGACAAGCTGTTGACCCATGTACCCGTCAAAAAAGGTGATTTCTTCTTTGTACCAAGCGGCACCATGCACGCCATCGGTAAGGGAATCCTTATTTTAGAAACCCAACAATCTAGCGATACAACCTACCGTGTCTATGACTTTGACCGCCGTGACGATGCAGGCAACCTCCGTGAACTACACATTGAGAAATCGATTGATGTACTGACCATCGGACCTGTTGCTAACTCAACACCTGCCCACCTCAAAGCGGGCAATCTTGACTCAACACTTCTGGTTGCCAATCCCTTCTTTACCGTATATAAATGGAATATCCAACAAGAAATCAAAATGGAACAGACAGTTCCCTACCTGCTTGTCAGTGTCATCGAAGGGGAAGGTGCCATCCAAGTCGGTGAAACCAGCTACCCACTTCAAAAAGGAAGCCACTTTATCTTACCAGCCGATGTGACAGACTGGACTTTTACAGGACAAATGGACATCATCGCAAGCCACACAAACTAATACTCTTCGAAAATCAAAATTATCCGTTGTCAACTTGCCTTGATGAACTCAAGTTCTATCTTCGACTTCGTTTCCTAGGCTACTTTTGATTTTCATTGAGTATAAGCATACAAAAAACTTGAGCCTTTAAACTCAAGTTTTTTTGCATTATTCAAACCAAGACTTATTTATCTTTTCCGCTTCTTTTATCTTACGTGGACCTGTTCCATAGCGTTCCGCGTCCCTATCTTCCTTATAGGGTAAAAAATAAGCTGCTGCAATATAGAGAGCAATCAGAAGGAGGAAGGATTTGCCTAAGAGGAGGCCTGCAATAAATATCGCGCGTGTTACCCAGGATTCCCAGCCCAATTTATGCGCTATGCCGGCAAGAACCCCAGATACTATCTTCCCCTGCCTTACTTTATATAATTCAATTGACATCTTTTATTCCTTTCACGTAAAAGCCACCTTGACCTGTTTGTACCTTCAAGAAAAGTAAATCATTGCCAGATTTTTCAAACTGATAGGGACTATTTTTCTTTTTCCGGTTAACCAAGACATGACCTGATTGCGACTCAATCTGCCCCCGAATTCCCTGGCCTTTGCCAGTTTGTAAAGTCAAGGGAGCCTGAGCTAGTTGCACATACAAGTGTTGGGGATAACCACCGCAAGTCGTCAAGCGAATATCCTGTTGTTTTTTATCCCTTGAACTGCGGATAGAAATATCTTCAAATGGTAAGTAATCCAAGCGAGCATCTGCCTGACCAAGTTCCAAATCCAGCACTGACATCCATTCCTGAGGCAAGTTGATTGTCAAACGACAGGCCAAACTACTGTGAAAATAAAGCCCCTTTTTTTCAACATAAAGACGAGGAAGCTTATCTTCTGGTGCATCTTGATTGTAGCAAATCTCCACACTAATCTGATTATTTTTTGACTTAGCCAAAGTTAGACGTCCCTCAGATAATTTTAAAAAGAGTGATTCAATTCCTTCAAAACTATAGGATTGTTTCAATTTGGAGGAAGCAAAGACCTTAAAACTTGGCAAGGTAAAATTCAATTTTACTTTTTCTTCCACAAAAAGAAAGTCTGGTTCTTGATTCATTTCCTTAAAACAGGCACGCGCCTCTTCCTTGGTCAAGACACCTTTTTCATATAACTCAATTAAGCGTTCTTCTCTCTTTTGCGTCATAGACTCACCTCAATTCTACTCTAGTATATCACATTTCTCCACAAAAAAATCAGCCCGAAGACTGATTCTCTATTCTTTCAAAGTAAGTTTTCCCCTACACTTCCCACATCGGTATTTTTTTAGGTCAATGTGGCGCTTGCGCCGGTAGACTTGTCCACAGGACTGACAGGTATACCGCAGGCTAGGCTTGGCAGCTTGTTCCAGTTTGGGAGCATAGCGCAGGCCGTCCACCGCAGCTAACAGTTCCTTGAAATCCCTGTCTCCGTGCCGATAGCCTTTTTTTTCAAAGTAGAGATGGTAATGGCAGAGCTCGTGGCGGACAATCTTCCGAAAGACTTCTAAGCCTTGCTCCTCCAAGTGCTTGGGATTGAAATCCAGGTGACCATCTTTTGGAAAAAAGCGACCACCTGTTGACCGCAGTCGCCTGTTCCAGACAGCCTGATGCCGAAATTCCTTACCGAAGTCTTGCAAGGAAACTTCTTGTACATACTTATTCAGATCCATTTGGTTCCAAAAGGCTAAGGCCGATACGGTTGCGTTTGATGTCCACTTCAACCACCCAGACCGTTACGATTTCCCCAACAGCGAGGACTTCGCTAGGATGAGGTAAGGCTTGTTGGCGTCCATTCTTATCCCGTTTGCGCTTGACCATGCGTGAAATGTGAACCAAGCCATCTTCATGGACACCGATGTCTACAAAGGCTCCAAAGTCCACAATATTGCGGACTGTCCCTTGCAATTCCTGTCCGACTACCAGGTCCTTAACATCCAAGACATCTTGACGAAGGACTGGTGCTTCAAAGTCATCCCGCAAATCACGACCTGGTTTGAGCAAGTCTGCAATGATGTCCTTCAAGGTTTCCTGACCAACACCGATTTTTTCTGCCGTATCTGCGATAGCCACCTGCTTCAATTTTTCCTGCGCAGCCTCATCTAAGTGGTCAATAGCTAGAAGTTCTAACAGGTTTTCCACAGCCTTGTAAGACTCTGGGTGCACGCCAGTATTGTCCAAAAAGTTAGTCGCATCTGGGATGCGCAAGAAACCAGCTGCCTGCTCAAAGGCCTTGTCACCCAGACGAGGCACCTTTTTAAGCTGCTGGCGAGAGGTCAGGGCTCCATTTTCCTCGCGGTACTTGACGATATTCTCCGAAATGGTCTTGTTGAGACCAGCCACGTGAGCCAAAAGGGCAGGACTGGCCGTATTGACATTGACCCCGACCTGGTTGACCACCGTATCGACCACAAAGTCCAGACTTTCAGACAGAGATTTCTGGTTGACATCGTGCTGGTACTGGCCGACACCGATAGACTTGGGATCGATTTTGACCAGCTCAGCCAGAGGGTCTTGCAGGCGGCGAGCGATGGAAATGGCAGAGCGTTTTTCCACAGGGAGGTCTGGGAACTCATATCGAGCCAGTTCAGAAGCTGAGTAGACAGAAGCTCCGCTTTCATTGACTATGACGTAAGAAACTTCTGGGAAATCTTTGAGTAAATCAGCGACGAAAGCCTCCGATTCACGGCTGGCCGTTCCATTTCCGATAGCAATGATTTCCACTTGGTATTGCCCAATCAAGTCTGCCAAGTCTTTTTGGGCCTGGGCAATTTGACGCTGACCAGCCGGCTCAACTGGATAGATGACCTGGGTTGTCAAAAGTTTTCCCGTCTGGTCTACAACAGCCAGCTTAGCCCCTGTCCGAAAGGCAGGGTCAAAACCAAGGACAACCTTGCCTTTGAGGGGAGATACAAGAAGCAGATTTCGTAGGTTTTTAGAGAAGAGCTGGATTGCTCCTTCTTCTGCTTCTTCCGTCAATTCTGTTCGAATACGACGCTCCATAGCAGGCAAAATTTTCTTCTTGATCGCCTGCTGAATGACATCCTTAATATAGCTATTAGACTGTGGAAAACGCAGTTCGAAGAAACGGATCATTTTATCCACATTGTGTTCAAAAGAAACTTTGAGAACGCCTAATTTCTCCCCACGATTGATAGCCAAGGTCTTATAACCCTGCATTTTTGCCACTTTCTCAGAAAAAGCATAGTAAATCTGAAAGACTTCTTTCTCGTCTGCTTCTTGATCCTTTAACTCTGAAGTAAGGCTTGAATTAGTCTGTACTTCATGGTAGACCCAGGCTCGAAGCTTATTGTCTTCTGAGATAGCTTCCACCAAAATATCCACAGCACCTGCCAAACAAGCCTGGGCAGTGTCAAAACCCTCGCAGATAAAAGCAGCAGCCTGTTCTTCCAAGTCAGCCACATTCTGCAAAATTAGACGAGCCAGCGGGAACAGCCCCGCCTCACGCGCCACCGTTGCCTTGGTCCGACGTTTTTCCTTATATGGCAGGTAGAGTTCTTCCACATCTGCCAACTTTTCCGCTTCCTCGATAGCCTGACGGAGCTGGTCTGTCAATTTACCTTGTTCTTCAATCTTGGCAAGGACGGTAGCTTTACGGTCAGCAAGAGCAGTCAAGGCCTTATCCCGATCGATGATAGACTTGATAACCACCTCGTCCAAGTTCCCCGTCACATCCTTCCGATAACGAGCGATAAAGGGAATAGTGTTGCCTTCAGCCGTCAAAGATAGGACAGTATCAATCTGTTTTAAACTAACGCCCAATTCCTGAGCAATTTTCAAATATTTTTCTTCCATAGCTACTATTATAGCATGAAAGCGGTACAAGTGACTCAATAGAAAAAGCACGTAGATAAACTACATGCTCTCAATAGCTAATTAAAATTCAGCCTGATCCGGGTCAAGTCGACCTTTTACTCCTTCTAGTTTATCCAACTTTGCAACTGCTGTCGGACTAATAGCCAAGCCATCAATTTCCAAATTCGCCTTAATATTTTCTGGACTAGTTGATTTCGGGAGAGGGAGAAAGCCTTTATCTAAAGACCAAGCTAGTGCCAGCTGAGCAACACTACAACCAGCTTCTTTAGCCAAATCAGCTGCTTCTTGGCTTTGGAAAAGGCTTCCTGTACCAAATGGGCTATAGGCCTCCAAGAGAATCCCTTTGGCTTTGCAGTAAGCAACTAATTCTGACTGAGGAGTTCCTGGAGCTAACATAATCTGATTAGCCATCGGGATAATCTCAGCCGTTTCCAGCAAAGCTTCTAGATGGTGTTCCATAAAGTTAGAAACTCCAATTACTTTCACTTTTCCAGCACGATAGAGCTCTTCTAATGCCTTCCAAACCTGGGCATTTCGTTTTTTCCAGCCAATGCTGTCGCGAATACCCTTGGGATTTGGCCAATGGATCAGCAACAAATCCAGATAATCCACCTGAAGTTTTTGCATGGATTCTTCTACTGACGCAAGGGTATCTTCATAGCCAATCTTATCATTCCAAACCTTAGTTGTTAAAAAAATGTCCTCACGAGCTAGGCCACTATCAGCTATAGCCCGACCAACACTAGCTTCATTGCCATAAATTTGAGCAGTATCAATATGACGATAACCAGCTTCCAATGCATAAGAAACCGCACCGTACGCCACTTCACCATCGGGTATCTGCCAAGTTCCAAAACCAATTTTAGGAACAGTTACACCATTTGAAAACGTATATCTTGTCATAAAAGACCTCCTATTTCTTCTATCCCCAGTATAAACTAAATTGTCAATCAATACAAAATAATGCGACCTAAAAATAAAAGACACCCGAAAGTGTCTGCTCACATTTATTGTATACTTACTTTTCAAAATTTATTTTCTTGGATAGTTTGTCGATAACAACAGCTCCAACTAATAGAGAAAGCAATTCTCCTGCTGCTGTTGTCAACCAAGTCAGAAAGAATGGTAAATCATATAAGACTTTTAATTCTAAAGCAATGGTAAACATAGTTGCCGCAAAAAAGAATGAGAAATAAAAGAAAGCCTTGTTAAATAATCCACCGAATAGATAGTCCTTCTTGTATTTTTCAAACAGAATAACTCCCAACGTAACGAAGATTAATGTCGAGAATCCACCCACAAAGAGGTCAATCACGCCAAAACCAATCAAGTTGGAAATCATGCAACCAATGGTCACAGCGATAATATACTTACGATTATAAAAAGCCAAGAAATTGAGCATTTCAGACAAACGAAACTGAACAGCCCCGAAGGAAATAGCATTCAATGGCGGTGTCAAGGTAAGAGCGACATAAATCGCCGCAACAAGAGCAATTTCTGCCATATCTCTGGCAGTCCATTTAGATGTATTCATAAAATTCTCCTTTAGCGAAAAAGCTTAAAATATGCTTGGGTAAAGTGAGCAAGCCCCAAGGGTCATTGAATTTGTCAACAACGTTGATTAGTATAGCATATTTTTGCTAAAAATGATAGACTAGTCCTATGAAAAAACTATTTTATCAACTCATCAATAACGAAGTTATTCTCTATTTGATTGCAGGTGTGGCAGCAACCCTTGTCTATATGGTCACTCGAATGGGGCTATTTTTAGTCATTCCTTCCATTCTATTGGTTACTCTTTTAGCCAATGCAGTAGCTATCCTCTTTGCCTTTTGGACCAACGACCGTTTCGTTTTCAAACAAGCCAGAGAGGGTTGGCCTCAGCGATTGGTCAAGTTTGTATCTGCCCGCATCGCGACCTTGGTCATGGATATGGCTCTAGCCTATTTATTAGTACAAGCCTACCCACAATTGATTGGGCAGTTTGTACATAACAACATCAACCTGGTCAATGCCATTGCGACACTTTTCTCGCAAGTCTTAGTTATTGTCCTAAACTACGTTTTAAGTAAATTATTTGTATTTAAAGATAAGAAATGAGGTTGGGCAAAAAGACCACCCTCGCTTCTCAGAGTTCGTGTCAACATCTCAGCGCAGTGGTTGATTGGCAGATTTGTTCGCGTTTCACACTCCAAATCTGGCCTAATCAACTGTGCGGGGGTGAGAAGACGAACTCATTTTTGAAAATAGAGTTCTTTCTCACTCCCATTCTTTATCTATCGCTGTAAATCTTGCCTTTAGCCTATTCAAGATTGAAACAATATCCCCATCTCTAGCATGAAACTCTTCTACCTGCATACTTTGAACCGTAGCATTAATCATTGCACCAACGATGAGTACCTGAGCCATAAAAATGAACCAAAGCATAAAAACAAGAAAGACGACAGCTGTTACTATTCTAAAATCCAGCAACTTATTGGCATAATTATCAACATAAATCGAAAATAACTTTCCAATAGAAGTCATCGTCAACAGAACAAACAACGTTCCTGGAAAAACATATCGAACTTTTTTTATCCGAACATTTGGCAAAAAGAAATAAAGCATAACCAAGGCGGCAAACAGAGCCATTAAACCTACTAACTGTGTTTGACTAAGAAGTCCCTTCAGCCAGGCGTCTTCAATAGGAACCAGCTTATTAATATAAGAAAAAACTGCCTGCCCGAAAGTCAAAAGCATAATACTTAAGAGGATAATTACCTGCAGACCAATTCCTAAAAATATGCCAATCAAATGCCCAATAATAAAATCACGGTGTTCATTGATGCCATAAGCCTTATTAAAGGCCTTCTGCAAAATGGTCATACTACGTGACAGGGTCCAAAGAGTGGTCAGAATTGAAATCCCTAACCATGATGACGACGGCTTTGTTAATACAGAAGTGATAAAAGATGAAACCGAAGGATAGAGCTTGTCTGGCACAAATTCAGCTACAACCGATAAAATCATATCCACATCAAATGGATAATATGGCAGTAAATTCGCAAGAGTTAGAAGAATAGGGAAAATAGAAATTAACAAATAGTAAGCTACTGCAACACTTGTTACATCGCTATCAGCAGAACGATAAAAAGAAAAGAAGGTTGAGCAGAATGTTTTCAAACCTTCAACTATTTTGGTTTTCTTCATTCTCTCCTCCTTCCTCATTCACCTATTATTCACGACCTCTCCGAGAATTAATAGGTCCCTTCTTCACCTTGACTCGTCAAAATAACTGGACCATCCTTAGTAATGACAAACTGATGCTCATATTGGCAAGATAAGCCACCATCAAGTGTTTTGTGAGCCCAACCAGTCTTCATATCCGTATCAATTTCCCAAGTCCCTGTATTAATCATAGGCTCGATAGTCAAAACCATGCCCTCACGCAAACGGAGTCCACGCCCTTTAGTTCCATAGTGAGGAACCATCGGCTCTTCATGGAAAGTTGGTCCAACGCCGTGACCCACCAAGTCACGAACAACACCGTAGCCCAAACCTTCTGCATATTCTTGAATGGCTGCACCAATATCACCGATACGATTACCAACAACGGCTTGCTCGATACCACGATACAAACATTCCTTGGTCACGTCCATCAAGTTTTGAACTTCCTCAGAGACCTGACCAACCGCATAAGCCCAGCAGGAATCCGCACAACCACCACGATAGGTCTGGGTGATTTTCTTCATAGCCTTAACATCATTAAAGTTGAGCTTAGAAACATCAATTACCGCTTTGTCTAAGGGCTCACTCAAAACCATATCGACCTTCAGCAAATCACCTTCTTTAAGTTTGTAATGACGCGGAAAGGCATGAGCGACCTCGTCATTTAATCCACAACAAGTTGCATAAGGATAATCCATCAATTCTCCATCAACACCAATTTGGAGTGGCAAAACATTCTTTTCCTTACACGTTTTACGGACATATTCCTCTACTTCCCACATGTCCACGCCTGGCTTGATAATCTCTCGCAAACCAATATGAATACCAGCCAGAACATCTCCAGCACGGTTCATTGCATCAATTTCTCGTTGTGATTTAATGGTAATCATTCATTCTCCTCATACATTTCTAAACTAAATTCAGCCCTCTTCAAACTAAATTTTAGATAATTTCTTGTTTTATGGCTATAGCGGTCACTTCCACGATACTGCGCAACCTGTACCAAACCAGCTTTTTTCGCCACCATCTGACTGGCCACATTTTCCTCATGAGTGACAATAACCAGCTCCCTCAGACCAAACTCATAAAAAGCTAGATAGACTAAAGTCCTCACTGCTTCCGTCATTAACCCTCTTCTCCAGTAGTCTTTTTTTAGGAAATAGCTGAGCTCCGCAGAAAGTTGACGTTCATCTACCTTTTCAAAGCAAAGCGCACCAATCATCCTCTCCGAATACTTATCAACTAAGGCCCAGTTTCCCAATGGTGAACGCATAAATTTTTCAACCATTGTCGAAAAAGCAATATTTCTGTCTTCCAAAACTGGAAAGATAAAAGGAAGATTTTCGGGATTTGATACAACTTCATAGAAACTTTCTCCATCTTCAAAAGAAAATGGTCGTAAATACAAACGGTCCGTTTCAAAGTAAGCAAACTTCGCTAGTCTTGTCCAAAGTGTCATAGTGTACCCAAGGGGCTGAGAATTACTCCCAGCCCCAGATTGTTTCGTTTTTTAAATCGTTTACGTTTTGAGAAAGTAGTTCTCAATTAGACTCTCTAATCCTCAATCAATTGAATATCTGCACCTAATTCTGTCAGTTTATCAATAATATTTGAGTAACCACGTAGAATAAACTCAATGTTTGTAATTTCTGTACGCCCTTGGGCCATTAAACCAGCGATAACCATTGCGGCTCCCGCACGCAAATCAGTAGCTTTAACAGATGTACCAGTCAGTTGATTTGGACCTTCAAAGGCAATATGGTTGTTACGAGTAGAGATTTTTGCTCCAAGATTTGCAAGCTCCTGCACATGACCAACACGTTTTTCATAAATCGTATCAACAATCGTACCAGTCCCTTCTGCCTTAAGCAGTAAAGGTGTAATGGGTTGCTGCAAGTCTGTCGCAAAACCTGGATAAGGTGAAGTTTTCACACTTACCGCCTTCAATTTCTCTTGCTTTTCAACAAAAATACTATCTTCAGAAATGGTCATGCGAACACCCATTTCTTCCAACTTAGCGATATAACTCTCTAAGTGTTCATAAAGGACATTATCAATGCGAATACCTTCACCAACAGCAGCAGCAAGGGCAATATAAGTCCCTGCTTCAATACGGTCTGGAATCACTTGATGACGTGTTCCTTTTAGACTGTCTACGCCTTCAATGGTGATAATATCTGTACCCGCACCACGGATACGTGCCCCCATATTGTTAAGCAACGTTGCTACATCAATAATTTCAGGTTCACGCGCCGCATTTTCAATTACTGTACGGCCTTCTGCTTTGACGGCTGCTAAAATAGTATTAACCGTCGCACCAACGCTGACAACATCCATGAAGATATGTGCCCCTTGAATACGCTGACCATTAGTTGCCAAGCGCATATAGTCACCTTCATAGGTTGTCTCAGCTCCCATTGCCGCGAATGCTTTCAAGTGCAAATCAATCGGACGCGGTCCCAAATCACAACCACCTGGCAAACCAACGACAGCTTGACCAAAGCGACCAAGGAGGGATCCGTAAAAATAGTAGGATGCACGCAAGCTATTAATTTTGCCAAACGGCATAGGCATGTCTTTTACACCACGAGGGTCAATCTCAAGCGTCTCACCATCACGCTTGACCGTCGCGCCCATTGTTTTCATAATATCAACTAAGCTATCTACATCCGAGATTGCAGGTACTCCGTCCAGAGTAACAATCCCGTCTGCAAGAATAATGGCCGGAATAAGAGCAACAACTGAGTTTTTTGCACCACTAACGGTAACCGACCCTTTCAGTGTTTTTCCACCATTAATTACAATTTTTCGCATACTAACATTCACTTTCTTAATTTGCCTAAAAAGGCATACGTTTCATTCTATCATAAAGTCTTGGAAAAAGCTAGTTATATAGCAGGCAAAAGGACCGAGCCAATGAGCTCAGTCCTTCATATTTATATACTTTTAGTGAATCTCTCTTTATCATTTATGAAAAATTCTCTGAATTTGCTCTCTTGCATCCACGAGATACAGCTCCAGCTCTTCTCTCGTTAAATAAGGTACTCGCCCATAGAAGATATGGTCAATGACTTGAGCACCGTTGCTGTTGAAAAGCCATTCTGAGGTCAGGGTTTTCATCGCTTGATCAATGTGTAAAGCTTTCTTTTCTAGGATGTGCAAAGACAATTAACGCTTTCATAAACTTCTCACTAAATGGACAACTATTTCATTACAAAACCGCAGTTTTCAAGGCTTCCACCTTGTCCAATTTCTCCCATGGGAGATCAATATCGGTACGTCCCATGTGTCCATAGGCTGCAGTTTGCTTGTAAATCGGACGTTTGAGGTCCAACATTTGAATAATACCAGCTGGACGTAAGTCAAAAATTTGACGAACTGCTGCTTCTAGTTTGCTTTCCGCTACTGTGCTCGTACCAAAGGTATCGATGCGAACTGAAACTGGGTGAGCAACACCGATAGCGTAAGCCAATTGAACTTCCGCCTTTTTAGCCAAACCAGCTGCGACGATATTTTTTGCGATGTAGCGTGCCGCATAAGATGCAGAACGGTCCACTTTGGTCGCATCCTTACCAGAGAAGGCACCGCCACCATGACGCGAATAACCACCATAGGTATCAACGATAATCTTACGGCCTGTCAAACCAGAGTCCCCTTGAGGTCCGCCAATGACAAAGCGACCAGTTGGGTTGATAAAGTAGTTGGTTTGGTCATCCAGATAATGAGCTGGAATGATTTCCTTGATCACACGTTCAATGACATCCTGACGAATTTGCTCCTGGCTAACTTCTGGATCATGCTGGGTCGAAATAACGACTGTATCCACACGAACAGGTTGATTGTCTTCATCGTATTCAACTGCTACCTGTGACTTAGCATCTGGACGGAGATAAGCAATTTCACCAGATTTTCTCAACTCGGCCAAACGACGCACCAATTTGTGACTAAGTGAAATTGGCAACGGCATAAGTTCAGGCGTTTCATCTACTGCAAAACCAAACATGAGCCCCTGGTCACCTGCACCAATCAAATCCAATGGATCTTGACTAGCATCTTGACGAGTTTCCAAAGCTTCATTGACGCCTTGGGCAATATCTGGCGATTGCTCTACAAGTGACGGATGAACCCCAACCGACTCAGCTGAAAAACCATACTCACCTTTTGTATAGCCAATCTCCGCAATCGTATCACGTACCACACGGTTAATATCCACATAGGCAGTGGTTGAAATCTCTCCAAAGACATGAACACTACCTGTATAAACAGCCGTCTCTGCCGCTACGTGCGCATCTGGATCCTCTGCTAAAATAGCATCCAAAATGGCATCTGAAATCTGGTCTGCAATCTTATCCGGATGACCCTCCGAAACAGATTCAGACGTAAACAACTTACGTTCTGACATAAAAATGTCCCCCTTAAAATAGAATATATGCTAGAAACCTAGCGGGTTACTAAGGTTACAAAGAACTAGTCTCCGACTAGTTCTTTGCGAAAGACACCTGTCTTGAACAAAGGAAAATTTCCAGATACTCAACGAGAAAGCAATAACTTCCAAGTATGTCTGCAAAAGTTAACTAGTCTGATAACTACCTTTTCGGGACTTAATAACATAACCATTATAACATGATTTGAGGCTTTTCGTCTTGTAAATCATACGCTTTTACTAAAAAACAGCAGAAAATAATCTGCTGTTTCAATGATAAGAGTAAATAAACTCGTACTGTTTGTGCTTACTTTTATTTCATTGTCTTACCGGTAAAAATTAGGATTTGTAGGAGACAACTATTCTTGCCCACCTCTTATAAATGGTTCTGAAACTGTAGTGTCCAATAATTCTTTATATGCGACTACCTTTCTGAATGTATTCCCCATCATTTCACTACTTCTATATTCTCTTATGGCATCCATATTAAAATCTGCATAATACAATCCTTCTGTCACATCATCTGCTAACATAATTGTATTATCCAGACAAATTCCGTTCTTGTCCCAGCAAATAGGACTGTATGCACAAGAACAACCTGCGTTTTCCCCATTAGCATTTGCCATAGCTATTCCAACCATATTCTCATACGCTCGAGTGGATAAGGCTTGAATACGTGGCCTCATCGAACCACAATCATTTGGTACAAGAATAATTTCTGCACCCTTTAACATCAGCATTCTTGCACTCTCAGGATATTCCCTATCATAGCAAATCATTATACCGATTTTTATGCCATCAACATCACAAACTTTAAATTCAGTTCCTGCCTCAACATCTTTTTCATCAGCAAAATCACAAGTATGTACCTTTGAAGATTTCATCAATATTTCGCCGGACCTATTGATGACAAAAGCTGTATTTTGAGGTTGTCTTTTTCCTTTTGTAAATGATGTTAGTACAACACCTATATCGTACTCTTTTGCAACTTCGCATATTTTCATAATCACTTCGTCATCGCAGGATATACTTTTTTCATACGTCATCGGAAGTTCATAACCTGTTACAAAACATTCTGGAAGTAGCAAAATATCTGCTCCATTTTTTGCTGCTTCCTTCATAGAGCAGATTATAGTATCAATATTTCTTTTGATATTTGAAATTTCTGCACGAGCCTGTAAAATCGCTACTTTAAAAATCATATTTCTCTCTAAAATTCCTAGCTTATGAAGTATCCCTAATGAAAATCAGAGCAAAGAAGCGTCCCTACGACTGATTTTTAAATCTGTTTCTCTTGCTCTAGCGTCAGTTGTTTGTTATCCACCAGCGCCTCCTGAAATGTCTATCGCTTCTAAATAAATTCCGCTTCTGCGATAGCCTGTTTAACCACCTCTAGCGGCAAATGAACCAACTCACAGCCCTTTTCTTTATACAAGTACTGAGCATAGTCATCCATGCGGTATTCATTGATATAGACAACCCGCTTACAACCAACCTGTAACAATTGCTTGGAGCAGTTGAGACATGGAAAATGAGTCACATAGGCAGTAAAACCTTTTGGAATTCCCCGCTCCGCTCCTTGTAAAATAGCGTTGACTTCTGCATGAATGGTCCGTACACAATGACCATCTACTACGAGACATTCTTGGTCCAGACAGTGCTCCGTTCCAGATACCGAACCATTGTAGCCTGTTGCAATCACTTTGTTGTCTTTGACTAAGACCGCACCTACTTTCGCTCGTTTACAAGTTGCCCGATTGGCAATCAAAAGCGCCTGAGCCGCAAAATACTCATCCCAAGCTAAACGATTTGTTGACATGATTTCTCCTTTCTCCACTCAATCCACCATCCCATAAATCTCTGCCAAGTCCTGGGCTGTGACAATACCAACAAGATCCTCTGGTGAATGAAGCTTCCCGCTCGCCTGACGACTGACTAGGACGGTTGTGCGCTTACGCCCCTCAAAATAATTAATTACCTGATAAAGATGGGCTGTTATTGGCAGAACAATTACCTGAATACTATCTTCCTCACAAGCTAGTACGTCTTCAAGACTAGCCTCCACCAATTTTTCACGTATAGAGCCCGTTTCCTTGCTTGCCTTGGCCAACCAATTTGTCAATCCCTTGTCAGAAACCAGGCCTTGATAAACCTTGTCAGAAAAAATAGGAAACTTAGAAAAATGCTCTTGCTCCACAATTTCTAAAGCCTTTATCAATTTGTCCTTGGCTTCAAAAATAACCGGCTTAATTTTCTGGGTCTTTTGCAAATAGTCAGCAATGGTAACCGGTTCTTGGTACTGGGCTATCACTTTTTCCAAAACAGTAATCAATTCCTGCGAAGGTTGGGCTACTTCCTTCAAACCTGTTCGTTTCTCATGAACCATGAGATTACGCAACTGACGAGCCACATAGAGTTTATCCCAGTTCGCCTCAACGGGATTATGTCGCGTCAATTCCTTTGCCTTGGTCAACATAGAGCCTACATCTGCATATTCCCCATCCGCAACACCGCACACCCTACGCAAGACCTTATCCAAGTCATTGAATAACTCTAAAAAACGGGTTTCATTCATCTTAATCTACCATTGCTGATTTCAAATAGGCATCTACCATCCGCTCAGTCGCAACTACAGAATCCAAATGGGTCCGTTCATAGGAATGGCTAGACTCAATGCCAGCACCAAGCAGTGCATGCTTGACATCTGCACCTGCTCGCATAGCTGCCGAAGCATCGGAACCATAGTAAAGATAAATATCCAACTTGTAAGGAATTCCATCTCTTTCAGCCAAGGCTACCAAGTACTGACGAAGTTCATAATGGTAGGGACCTGAGCCGTCCTTGACACAGATAGAAACTGTATATTCGTCAGTTTGCTGGTCATCTCCCATTGCCCCCATATCGACTGCCAAATATTCAACCACCTGAGCAGGAATGCTGGAGTTGGCACCGTAGCCAATCTCTTCATTGTTTGAAAAATAGAAATGTGTCGTATAAGGCAAGGTCGCTCCCGCTTCCTTATAGACCTTCAATAGATGAAGCAAGATAGCTGCGGATACCTTATCATCCAAGTGACGACTCTTGATAAAGCCAGTTTCTGTCACGACGGTACGAGGATCAAAGGAGATAAAATCTCCGACTTCAATACCCAAGGCCCGCGTCTCGTCCGCATTGGTCACTTTTTCGTCCAAACGAATTTCCATATTGGTCTGATTGCGCTCAGCGGTACTGGCATCCCGATAGACATGGACAGAGGTCTGGTGCATGAGAATGGTACCTGTGAAAGTCTTGCCATTTTTAGCGCAATGAATCAAACAATTTTCTCCCTCAATAGAAGGGTATCCAAATCCTCCTACCAAATCCATTTTGAGTCGACCATCCGGTTTCACTGCACGCACCATGGCACCCAGTGTGTCAAGATGGGCAGTCAACATGCGGTGTTCCTGGTCATTTTCCCCCGGAACTGTCACCAAAATACCACCTTTAGCAGTCTTGATTGCCTCATAGCCGAAGCTTTCCACTTCTGCCTTGATGTAGTTCATAATGTCCGTCGTAAAGCCTGTTGGCGACGGTGTATTGGTCAGTTTAACGATGTAATCAAGTGTCTTCATGAAAACCTCCTTATTTTAAACTATTATATCATGTTTTAGGACATTTTTTTGCTATAATGAAGACATGAAAACCTACCAGAAGATTTATTTACTGTTAAAAGAAAAAGACGACTACATCAGCGGAGAAGACTTGGCCCAGGAATTGGGCATTTCACGGACATCCATTTGGAAGGCCATTCGCCAGTTAGAAACGCATGGTTTAACTATTGAGGCTGCCCGTAATCGTGGCTACAGATTAGCCGAAGGCGATTTACTCCTACCCGAATTAATCTCTCAAGAGCTTCAACTACCTGTCCATCTGAATATGGATAGCGACTCCACCCAGCTAGATGCCAAACAAGGTATTGAATCCGGTCATACTAGTCCTGCCCTATATCTAGCTCCCTATCAGAATAAAGCCAAGGGGCGATTTGGGAGACCTTTTTATGCATCCAAGTCAGGTGGCATTTATATGTCGCTTCGTCTCTCTCCCAATGTTCCATTTCTAGAATTTAAGCCCTACACCATTTTAGCTGCAGCTGCTGTTGTGAAGGCCATTCAATCTCTTTGCGACTTGGACGTCCAAATCAAGTGGGTCAATGACATCTATCTCGGACACAAAAAGGTCGCTGGTATCCTCACTGAGGCGATCTCTTCCATGGAAAACCAACGGGTAACCGATGTCATTATCGGTGTCGGCATCAATGTCCGCATAGACGATTTCCCTAAGGAATTACAACAATCTGCAGGAAATCTTTTCGAGGAACAACCACCATTTACCCGCAATCAACTCATTACTGCCATCTGGAAAGCCTTCTTAGAAACCGATGAGAAGGAACTAATTGCCCTTTACAAAGAAAAATCACTTGTCGTTGGCCAACAAGTGAGCTTTGTAGAAAATCAAGTTGAATTTAAGGGTACTGCCATCGCTGTTACTGATACAGGAAACCTGGTTATCCAGTTAGATAACGGCAAAGCAAAAATTATCTCCAGTGGAGAAATCAGCCTTACTTCTTGGTCTGCTTCTCCACCAAACGAATAAATTTAGTCACCTTGTAAGCAAAATGAAGATTCCGATAGGCGATAAAGGCGTAGATACCTGCAATCAAGAAATCTCCTGTCAAAATCGATGCATTCATAAAATAAACAGCTAAAATAGTTGTAATGGCTAAAAAAAGAAATTGTGGAAGTTTCATAAAATAGATTATACCAAAAATTCAGTCAACTGGCTGAATTTTTATATGCTTTCTTGATAGGTTTCGATTCTTTTCTAAACAAGAAAACACCAATCTAATTGGTGCTTTCTTAAGGAGATATGAAAAATATTTAGGATTAAATATAGTATAAAATATCTATCAAAACTATTCATCAGTCTTAGGACTGATATTTTCTAATCATTTCTAATCTCAACTGCATCTGCGAGAAAGCCAAATTCTTCTGGGACTGGACTGGCTTCTTTTTCGATTTCCTGTGTCTTTTGCCCTTTTGCTTTCGCCGAAAATTCAGCACGAATACTTACCCAATCTTCCTGAGCAATAGCTAAAATCTGTGGAGAAAAACCTGCGGCCTTGCTGAGAATATTTCCAAACATGGTATTGAGATTGTCACGCTTCATAGTCTGTTCAGCATTAAGCGGAGAATCAAAGGCTAGAATCGCATGATTTTCATTGGCAGCAACTGGTTGAGAACCAACCAACAAGGCTCGATCTGCTCCTGACAGACTCTCAATAATTTCTCCCCAAGCATTCTGCAAGCGAGTCAAATTTTCACGCGCCAAGGTTGGATTTTCCATAGCTTCCTGCAAAATTGCATGAACCTTGCTGGTATCCAATCGGTACTTCTTCGGAGCCTGTGGCTTGCGTGAAACTGGCTTAACAGTACTTGGTTGACTAGATAATTGACCTAGTTGTTTCTGTAAATCCGCAACTTGTTGTTGCAGACTGGCTAGTTGACCCAGTAAATCAGCTGGCAGCTCTGCCATGGCCCCCGAAGGAGAACTATCTTCAGCCAAACGAATGGTCATCATTTCAGCGTAAATCTTGGGTTGAGGACTGGACTTGATATCCGCCAAACCCCTGGTCACCATCTCTATCATGGTAAAAATCCGTGCCTGCTCAAGAGCTAGATTTTCTGAAAAACCTGTTGTTAAATGCGTATCCTCACCACCCGTCTGCACGATAAGGACATCTCTCAAATAGTGCAAAAGATCTGTCGCAAAACGGCTCATACTCTTTCCTTGGTCAAACAAGGTTTGTAGATGCTGGAGAGCTGTGACACTATCCCCTTGACGCAGACTTGCCACATAGTCATCCAAGGCACGCAAGCTGATAGAACCCGTAATTTCCTCAGCAATTTCTAAGGTCACTTGCTGGTCCTGACTAAGGCTGAGAGCCTGATCCAAAATAGATAGGGCATCCCGCATCCCCCCTTCTGCCCGACGCGCAATGATCGTCAGAGCCTGCTCGTCAAAGATTAGCCCTTCCTTGGTCAAAATTGCAGCCAAGTGCTCCTGAATGTCCGTCACCTTGATGGACTTAAATTCAAATCGTTGCACCCTTGACAGAATGGTAGCAGGAATCTTGTGCAATTCCGTCGTTGCTAGAATAAAGACCACATTTTCAGTCGGTTCTTCCAAGGTCTTCAAGAGGGCGTTGAAGGCACCAGTAGACAGCATGTGGACCTCGTCGATGATATAGACCTTATAGGTCGCAAGACTAGGTGCATAGGTCGATTTGTCCCGAATATCACGGATTTCATCCACACCATTGTTGGAAGCCGCATCAATCTCAATGACATCTTCCAGGCTACCTTCCGTAATAGCCTGACAGATATAACAATCGTTACAAGGCTCGCCTCCAACCTGATTGGGACAGTTCATGGCCTTGGCGAAAATCTTGGCAGCCGAGGTCTTACCCGTTCCACGAGGCCCAGAAAAAAGATAGGCATGGCTGATTTTCCCCTGTTCAATGGCCTGTTTGAGCGTGGTCGCAACCACCTCCTGCCCCACCATCTCCCCAAAGGTCTGGCTTCGGTACTTCCTATATAAAGCTTGGTACATTAGCGTTTTTCTCCAAACATAGCAAAATTCCAGTCCGTCTTCTCAACCAAGAGAGCAACGAACTTTTCTAGATAGTCTTGGTCAATCGTATCATAATCAGCTACCAATCTCGAATCCAAGTCCAAAACGCCCAGCAACTGGTCGTTTTTCACCATTGGCACAACAATTTCTGATAGGGCTGTCGCATCGCAGGAAATATAGTTATCATGTAGACGAACATCGTCTACGAGAATAGTCTGGCGCTTAGCTGCAGCCTCACCGCAGACACCCTTTCCAAGTGCAATATGAACACAGGAAACACCACCCTGAAAAGGCCCCAAAATCAATTCACTACCATCATACAAGTAAAAACCTGTAAAGACAGAGTTTGGTAGAGCTTGATTGAGCAAAGCAGAAGCATTTGATAGATTGGCTAAAGCATTGGTTTCACCATCAAGAAGAGCTTCCAATTGAGCCAATAATAGTTGATAATTTGAAATTTTTTCTTGTTTTGTCATAGGAACATTATAGCATAGTTAAGCCGACTTTTATAGTCCGAGCGATAAAGAAAAAGGCTTGCGCCTATTTCCACATCCAGTACATAATCACTGCATCAATCAATACCCCTATAGCCCAGGCTAGTTGAAAATACTTTTTCTGTGTCTTATGCCGAAAATGGGTTCCACCTGCCCAGGCACCCAGCCCGCCACCAAAATAGGACATGAGTAATAAGGTCTTTTCTGAAATCCGATAGGCGTTCTTTCTTGCCTTTCCTTTATCCATACCATAGGTAATGAAGACAACTAAATTCCAAACTACTAGCGCCATACTAACCATCTGTTTGATTGACATACATTCCTCCAATTAAGTCACATTTCTTCTTACTCTAACATAATCCAAAACAGGACACAAGGAAAAACGATTCGGAAATCCGAATCGTTACATTTCTGCCAGTGTATCCTCTAACCATTTGAGCTGGGCACGGTTGCGTTCAATAGCCCGTGTCAAAATCAAATAGTGTCCATAATTGTCTTGGATACTTTCCTTGGTTGAGAACAGCTCAACTTTACGGCTGTCTAGGTGTTTTAAGTGCTTGGTGACTAGTTCAATTTGACTCTGCAACAAACCAGGAATCCGTGGGTCATCCTTTTCACGGATAAAAAACATCTTGATTGAAAACAAGTCTTTTTGCTGAGGCGTTTCTTCATTTGGAATGGATAGCCATTCGTCTAAAATCTGACGACCAGTAGCCGTCATCGCATACTGCTTTTCCTTTTCATTTCCAGGTACTGCATGACAAGTAATCAATTCTTCCTTGGTCATACGCTTTAATTCTGGATAGACTTGGCTATGGGCAACCTGCCAAAATTCGCCTAAATCACGTTGAACATAGTCGGTAATCTGTTTGCCAGTTACCATCTGACCGCTAGCACCCATAATCCCTAATATGATATGAGGTAATATTCTTTGCTTGGGCATCTTAACCACGCTCTCTTAATATACTCTCCACCTTGGTGTTAATCAAGTCGATGGCTACAACGTTGCTGACGCCTTCAGGAATGACGATATCTGCATAGCGCTTGGTTGGCTCGATAAACTGGTGATACATTGGTTTCACCACCGAGGTGTACTGCTCAATGATACTATCTAAGCTACGGCCACGCTCTTCCATGTCTCTCTTAATGCGGCGAATGATACGAATATCGTCATCAGTATCGACGAATATCTTAATATCCATTAAATCCCGCAACCGTTTGTCTTCCAATACTAAAATACCTTCCACAATAAATACATCTTGTGGTTCCTGACGATAGGTCTTCTCTGAACGTGTGTGCTGAGTGTAATCATAAATCGGAATATCCACTGAACGTCCTGCTAATAGCTCACTGATATGATAAATCATCAAATCCGTATCAAAAGCCAGTGGATGGTCATAATTGGTTAGTATCCGTTCTTCAAAGGTCAGGTGGGACTGATTCTTATAATAAGAATCGTGTTCAATCATAGATATACGAGCATTTGGGAAATTATCCAGAATGGCACGTGACACACTTGTCTTGCCACCCCCAGATCCGCCGGTTACGCCAATAATAATGGGTTTCTGAGTCATCATCATCTCCTTCTATTTTCAATACTATTTTACCATGAAACATGGTATAATGAAAAGGATAACACAAAAGAAATGAGAATTTATGCTTAATTTTGGTATTGTTGGTACCTCAGACATCTCTCATCGTTTTATAGAGGCGGCCCATTTAAGTGGACATTATCAGCTACAGGCTGTTTTCTCCCGTAAACTAGAAACTGCTGCTGCCTTTTCAGAGCAGTATGAAGGAGTCGATTTATACACAGAATGGGTAAAATTTCTTTCTGCTCCCATTGATGTTGTCTATATTGCCAGTCCAAATGCCCTGCACTTTGAACAGGCAAAAGCTGTTCTAGCTGCTGGTAAACATGCTATTGTTGAGAAACCCATGGTTTCTACACCTCAGGAATTAGAACAATTGCGTCGCGTTGCCCAAGAAAATAATGTTTTCCTCTTTGAGGCTGCTCGAAACTATCACGAACAAGCTCAAGGCATTATCCGTGAATTTTTGACGGATAAAACGATTTTAGGTGGTTCATTTGGGTATGCCAAATATTCTTCTAAGATGCCTGAATTGTTAGCTGGGCAAATGCCAAATATCTTTTCAACTGATTTTTCCGGTGGTGCTCTCATGGATTTAGGTGTCTATACGCTCTACGCCGCTATCGGCATTTTGGGAACTCCCAGAACGGCCCGCTATGTAGCACAACAGCTACCTTCTAGTATTGACTTAAATGGTTCGGGACAACTCATTTATGACAACTATATCGTCCACATTCAAGCAGGAAAAAATATTACGAGCAATCTAGCGAGCGAAATCTATACAAATGATGGAACACTAACACTCAACGCATGCCAGTATATCAGCTCTGCTATTTTCACAAAACATGACGGAGAGCAAATTGTTTTACCAATCCAAGCGGCCCAGCATCCTATGCTCGAAGAAACGCTAGAAATTGCACAGGCAATCAAGCAACAAAACCGCAAGCTTGTGGAACAGTGGTTGGCTGTGGCAGAAAGCGTCCATCAAACACTTTACACCATGCGTCAAGACGCAGGAATAATCTTTAAGGCGGATAACAATGAAATCTAAATTTCCCTCCAGCTGGACGGACCAGCTCACCCTACTTGGCTTTGAGGACTTTACTCCTATCCAAGTCCAGGCCTTTGAGCCTATTGCAAACGGCAAGTCCCTTCTAGCTATCAGCCCAACAGGCACAGGAAAAACCCTTGCCTACCTCTGGCCTAGCTTATTAGCCCTAACTCCTAAAAAAGCCCAACAATTGCTCATCCTCGCACCAAATACAGAGTTGGCTGGTCAAATATTTGATGTTTGTAAGACTTGGTCGGAAACAATTGGGTTGACTGCCCAACTATTCTTGTCTGGTTCCAGTCAAAAACGCCAGATTGAGCGACTAAAAAAAGGACCAGAAATCCTGATTGGAACACCTGGTCGTATTTTCGAGTTGATTAAATTGAAAAAAATCAAGATGATGAATATCAACACCATCGTCCTAGATGAGTTTGATCAGCTATTCTCCGATTCTCAATATCAGTTTGTTGAAAAGATTATCAACTATGTACCTCGTGACCACCAGTTGATCTACATGAGTGCAACAGCTAAATTTGACCGTCAAAAAATTGCTGAGGACATTGAAAGCATTGATTTATCTGAGCAGAAATTGGATAATATCCAGCATTGCTATATGATGATAGATAAGCGTGAACGTTTGGAAACTCTACGTAAGTTTGCCAATATCCCTGATTTTCGTGCTCTAGCTTTCTTCAACAGCCTATCAGACCTTGGTGCAAGCGAAGATAAACTACTCTATAATGGTGTGAATGCAGTTTCATTGGCTTCTGATGTCAACGTAAAATTCCGTAAGGTCATCATCGAACGTTTCAAAAATCACGAACTCAATCTTCTACTTGCTACCGATATGGTCGCACGTGGTATTGATATTGATAACTTAGAATGTGTCCTCAACTTTGAAGTTCCTTTTGACCAAGAAGCCTACACTCATCGTTCTGGACGTACTGGACGCATGGGCAAGGAAGGTCTTGTCATCACTCTAGTATCTAGTCCTAGCGAACTAAAACAATTGAAAAAGTATGCCTCCGTCCAAGAAGTCATTCTCAAGAATCAAGAGCTCTACAAAATATAATGAACAATATACAAAAGGCTTAGAATCATGTTAGTAGAAACACTGGTTCTAAGCCTTTTATCATTCTTACTGGGCTGGACCAGACAATTCTTGTGAATAATAGATTAATTGAGGATTGAGAGGACTGGCGAGTAAGTCTGTTACAGTAACCATATTGTAGCCCTCACCTGTTAAATATTGCAATACAGACTCGAGGCTATCAACTGTTGACTGATGAATATCATGCATTAGGATAATACTTCCTGGACAAGTCTGTTCTTTTATTTCTTTCAAAATGGCTTGGGGATTGCGACTCTTCCAATCTTTAGAATCGACCGACCAATAAATCGATGGAAGTCCTATCTGATTGACAACAGCCTGGTTAACCGAACCATAAGGAGGGCGAACCATTGTTGGTACAATACCTGTAGCTTCAGTAATAGCTGCCTGTGTATCTTGAATTTCTCTCTGTACTTGCTCCCCAGAAATAGTGACTAGATTGGGATGATTCCACGTATGGTTGGCGATGACGTGCCCTTCTGCTACCATTCTACGGAGAATAGCTTCATTTCCAGCTACAGCCTTACCAACAACAAAGAAAGTTGCTTTGGCATTATATTTTTTCAGTAAATCTAAAACTACCGGTGTTGTGTTCGGATTTGGTCCATCATCAAAGGTTAGAGCTACCTGTCTCAAATGTTTCTTATCCACAACTTGTGCAGCCATATACTCATCATAGCCAACCTTATCAGCATCTACTAGGTAATCACTCTTCACTACTGGGTACAAATCTGAAATTGGTAGAACCAACTGGTTGATGCCGTAACCATCTGGTAATTGTAAGGTTAATTGGCTATCTCCATAACTAAAGGAAATAGCATTTAAGTCTAGCGTTTCAAACTTTTTGACAATCGCTTCTACATCAATCTTTTCCATTCCTTGAGCAAGTAAGGCTTCTCTTAGATGATCAACAATAATACTTGCTGCAGAGGATAAATTAGGTAATAAATCTTCTAGGGTAAACAATTCATTGTCCTGCGTCAACAACACACGCTCAGACGGGAGTTTATCCTGCTTTTTAATTTGCAAGTTGTCTACTTTATAATGCTCCGCTTGAATTTCACGAGCTGTTACATTTTTAAAATTAGTTTTTCCCTCTATTGACGAAACAAAGACCAATTTTTGAATTTTTCCTGCTGGTTTTTTATGACCAAAGCGTCTTTGAACATAAGAAATCATTCGACTTTCTACAGGTCCTAAGACTTGACCTGCATCATCTGTAGGTAAGGCAGCCACAACATGGGTCGTATCAATATTTCCCTCTTGAATTTTGCCCTTGCCTTTAGCGAGGATGGTTTGTTGTTTTTCCTCGATAAACTGACTAACTTGTCTTTCTTGAAGTCCTGCAAATAACCATAAAGCCAAACTTACCATCATGCCGAGCAAGGCGATGTTGATTCCCAACCAAAAACTAACTTTTTTCATCTCCAACCTCCCATTCCAAACATATATAAACTATGCTAAATCATTTAAAGGCTCTTGTCAAGACTGTTCTATAAAAACTCATAAAAAGATTAGGTAATACTCTTCGACAATCAAAATTATCCGTTGTCAACTTGCCTTGATGAACTCCAGTTCTATCTTCGACTTCGTTTCCTAGGCTACTTTTGATTTTCATTGAGTATAAATAATTGATTTGCTTCCTAATTCCCTCCCTTCTGCCATTTTCTGATTTTTTTTGAAAAGAAAAAGACTGCCTAGGCAATCTTTTCTAAATTAATCTGCACGAATGACTTCCACACGGTAGCCATCTGGATCTGTCACAAAATAATAACGACCTAGACTTCCTGGCAAGCCCTTGATGTCTGTCGTTGGATAGCCCAGCTCCTTATGTTTAGCATTATCACCTTCTAAATCATCTGAAGAAAGAGCTAGATGCGAGAAGCCATCCCCTACAATATAGGGACCATGATCATAATTGTAGGTCAATTCAATCTCAAAGTCATCCCCTTCAAGCGCTAAGTAAACCAAGGTAAACTTGTGCTCCGGATAGTCCTTGCGACGGGTTTCCTTAAATCCAAATGCTTCTTCATAAAATTTTTGAGATACTTCTAAGTTCTCAACACGCAAACATGCATGTAGCATTTTTTTACTTGCCATAATAAATTCCTCCTACCATTTAATACCACCAGTATACCATACTCTCTATGAAAAATCCGATATTCAAAACTAAAAAAGCCTGAGCGAACTCAGGCCTTAAATGAATTATGCTTCCAAGTAGTACTCTTTCACAATGTTCAAGTTTTCATCCAATTCGAATACAAGTGGTGGGAAGTTTGGAATTTCCACATCCATGATTTCGTCATCAGACAATTGTTTGATGTGTTTTACAAGGGCACGGATTGAGTTACCATGTGCACCTACGAATACATTTTTACCATCTTTCAATGCTGGAGCAATTTTATCTTCCCAGAATGGAAGGGCACGCTCAAGCGTTACTTTCAAGTTTTCTGCATCTGGAATAACTGAATCATCAAGGTGTGCATAGCGACGGTCAGTGTGTGCTGAATGCTCATGATCTTTAGCCATTTCTGGTGGCAAAGTATCATAAGAACGACGCCAGATGTGAACTTGCTCATCACCAAATTCAGCAGCTGCTTCAGCTTTGTTCAAGCCAGTCAAACCACCGTAGTGACGTTCGTTCAAACGCCATGATTTTTCAACTGGTACCCACAATTGATCTGCAGCTTCAAGAGCCAAGTTTGTAGTCTTGATAGCACGTTTCAATACAGATGTGAAAGCAAGGTCAAATTCGATACCTGCTTCTTTGATCAATTTACCTGCATCGATTGCTTGTTGTGTACCTTTTTCAGACAAATCAACATCAGCCCAACCAGTGAAAAGGTTAGCTTTGTTCCATTCAGACTCACCATGGCGAGCAAAAACCAATTTTACCATTTATGGATTCTCCTTTAAATTTTGAGGTTCCCCTCTTATACTTCTCTATTTTACACGAAAAGGTAAAAAAATGCCAGCCTTTCCACAATCTGTGTACGCTTTCATTACTCTTTCATGTAAATTCAGTCTCTAGACCTATCTTTCTTCTTAGAAAAAATACAAAATAATGGTATAATAGTAAGGCTGAACACGACAGTTCAAAACGATACCACTATAGGAGTTATCATGAAAAAAGTAGCTATCGTGTCTGCCTATCGTTCTGCCATCGGCAGTTTCGGAGGTAGTCTGAAAGATATTGAAATCGCTGATTTAGGGGCGCAAGTCCTCGAAACAGCCTTAGCTAGTAAAAACATCCCTGCAGACAGCGTTGATGAAGTTATCTTCGGAAATGTTCTTTCAGCAGGACAAGGACAAAATATTGCACGTCAAATTGCTATTCGTGCAGGCATTCCTCAGACAGCCTCTGCCTATGCAGTCAATAAAGTCTGTGGTTCCGGTCTCAAATCAGTCCTCCTGGCTGCCCAGTCAATCATGCTAGGTGACAATGATGTAGTTGTGGCTGGGGGCATTGAAATCATGAGCCAGGCACCCTATCTATCCAAAACTAGCCGTTTTGGTAGTAAATTTGGTCATATTAGTCTGGAAGATTCCATGTTAACAGATGGTTTGACAGATGCCTTCAACGACTATCACATGGGCATTACTGCAGAAAATGTTGCTGAACGCTATCATGTCAGTCGCGCAGAGCAAGATGCTTTTACATACAGTAGCCAAGAGAAGGCTGCAAAAGCTATCGCTGAAGGGCGTTTCACTGAAGAAATTGTTCCAATTAGACTGAACAATCGAAAAGGTGAAATACTTTTTGACACTGATGAGTATCCCCGTCTGACACCTATTGAAAAACTGGCAACACTCCGTCCAGCTTTCAAAAAAGATGGATCCGTCACCGCAGCCAATGCTTCTGGCATCAACGACGGCTGTGCTGTCTTGGTACTCATGTCTGATGAAAAAGCCAGTGAGCTAAATATCCAGCCACTCGCCTATATTGAGGCCTATGCAACAAGCGGTTTAGATCCTGCCTATATGGGGTTAGGTCCTATAACAGCTAGTCAAAAAGCCCTTGAAAAAATCGACAAATCCGTCAAAGATATTGATTTATTTGAACTCAACGAAGCTTTCGCAGCCCAATCAATTCCAGTTGTCAAACAACTCGGCATTAATCCTGCAAAAGTCAATGTCAATGGTGGTGCTATCGCCCTTGGGCATCCAATCGGAGCTAGTGGTAGTCGAATCCTAGTCACTCTGATTCACGAATTAATCAAGCAAGAAAAAGAGCTTGGTCTTTGCTCACTTTGTATCGGAGGCGGTCAAGGTATCTCCCTAATCGTTTCCAATGCGCAAACAAGTTAACCTATCATTTGTACACAAAGGATATATTATGAACATCGGTATTGATAAAATCGGATTTGCGGCGCCCGATTATGTTTTAGATTTGGCTGATTTAGCCCAAGCCCGCAATGTGGACCCAAATAAATTTAAGATTGGTCTTCTTCAGTCTGAAATGGCTGTAGCTCCTATCACTCAAGATATTATCAGTCTTGGGGCAAAGGCTGCCGAAGCCATTCTGACAGAAGAAGATAAACACACCATTGACATGGTTATTGTCGGCACAGAATCTAGCGTAGATCAAAGTAAGGCTGCTGCCGTCACCATTCATGGATTACTCGGTATTCAGCCCTTCGCTCGCTCCATCGAGATGAAGGAGGCCTGTTACGGTGCAACGGCTGGACTAAGTCTTGCCAAAAGCCATATCGCTCAATTCCCAGAATCAAAAGTCCTAGTCATTGCTAGTGATATTGCAAAGTATGGAGTCGCTTCTGGCGGTGAACCTACTCAAGGTGCTGGTGCAGTTGCCATGTTGGTAACCGCAAACCCACGAATTTTGGTCCTCAACAATGATAATGTCTGCCAGACACGTGACATCTACGACTTCTGGCGTCCTAACTACGACAAATATCCACGTGTTGATGGTAAATTTTCAACTGAACAGTACACCGATTGCTTGACGACAACTTTCGGCTACTATCAACAAAAAACAGGCAAAACCCTCAACGATTTTGCTGCCATGTGCTTACACATTCCTTTCTCCAAACAAGGTCTTAAAGGATTGCAGGCTATCACTCAGGACGAAGAAACATTGGAACGTTTGACAGAGCGTTTCCAAGAAGCAATCGTCTATAATAAGGTTGTCGGCAACATCTACACTGGCTCTATCTTCCTCTCCCTCCTTTCCCTTTTGGAAAATAGCAGAGCTTTAGAGACAGGGGATCAAATCCTCTTTTATAGCTATGGTAGCGGCGCTGTCTGTGAAATTTTCAGCGGTCAACTCGTTGAAGGTTATCGCGACCACTTACAAGAAAATCGTTTAGAACAACTCAATCAGCGTACAAAACTCAGCGTTAAGGAATACGAACAAGTCTTCTTTGAAGAAATTACCCTTGATGAAACTGGTTCATCGCTTGACCTACCAGAAGACCAAACTCCCTTTGCCCTTATCAAAGTGGAAAACCACAAACGTATCTATCGTAAATAAACATTTTACCTATCATTCATTATTCCAATGAATGATAGGCTGATCGAATTTCCAGCACACTTTTCACAGTTAGCGTCAACATCTCAGCGCAGTGGTTGATTGGCAGATTTATTCGTGTTATTACACTCTAAATCTGACCATTTCGACTGTTGCGAACATTGTTCGCTCTATTTCCAACTTCCAACTGTCTCCCAGACAGTTGGAACTATGCGGGGGCGGGATTAAAATAGTCCAGTGGACTATTTTAGCCCGAGCCTATTGTTTGGAAGCGAGGAAAACTCTTTTCTATCAGTCAAGTTCTTTCCCGCTCCCCAAAACGGCGCCCTTTGGCTCTCACCAAAGGGCGCTTTCTTGTAGAAAGAGGAACCTATGTCAACTTTTTCCGGATTTTATAAAAAATCACGCCAAGAGCGCATTGATATTCTCCGTCAGAATCGTTCCCTATCCGAAGATAGCTTAGACGTTCTATACAAAGACAAAAACCTGCCAGAAGCAATTGCGGGAAAGATGGCAGAAAATCATCTAGGAACGTTTTCCTTACCTTTTTCTGTACTTCCAGAACTTCTAGTGGATGGACAAACTTATTCTGTACCGATGGTTACTGAAGAACCTTCTGTGGTTGCAGCTGCGTCTTCCGGAGCCAAAATCATCGCTAAATCTGGCGGTTTTACAACGACTATTCACAACCGTATCATGATTGGACAAGTTGCTCTCTACGATATTTCGGACCATAGCAGAGCGACACAGGCGATTCTTGACCAGAAGGAGAGTATTTTAGAAACTGCCAATCAAGCACACCCTTCTATTGTTAAACGAGGGGGCGGTGCAAGAGAATTGACTGTTGAGAGTAAGGATGAGTTTTTGATTGTCTATCTTCAAGTTGATGTACAAGAAGCCATGGGAGCCAATATCCTCAATAACATGTTAGAAGCGATTAAGGATGATTTAGAAGAGCTCAGCAAGGGACAGGCTTTGATGGGAATCCTCTCCAACTATGCAACGGAGTCACTGGTCACCGCCCAATGCCGTATTGCTATCTCTAGTCTGGCTACCAGCTCTGCCATTGCTCAAGAAACTGCTCAAAAAATAGCCCTGGCAGGCAAACTGGCACAAGTGGACCCTTATCGTGCTGCGACACATAACAAAGGGATTTTTAATGGTATAGATGCTGTCGTTATCGCTACAGGAAATGACTGGCGGGCAGTCGAAGCCGGGGCCCATGCTTATGCCAGCCGTGATGGGCAATACAAGGGGCTTTCTACTTGGTCCATTGATGGCGAGCACTTGGTCGGCTCCATCACCCTACCTCTTCCGATTGCCTCCGTCGGTGGCTCTATCGGGCTCAATCCAAAGGTAGCCGTCGCTTTTGACCTTCTCCAACAACCAAAGGCACGCCAATTAGCTTCTATCATCGCTTCTGTCGGTCTCTGTCAGAACTTTGCTGCCCTGCGTGCTCTTGTTACTTCAGGGATTCAGGCTGGTCATATGAAGCTCCAGGCAAAATCCTTAGCGCTACTTGCTGGTGCCGAGGAGCATGAAGTAGACCAACTAGCCCAACTCCTGCGGAAAGAAAAGCACAGCAACCTAGAAACTGCTCAAAAACTTTTGGAAAAAATGAGAGATTAAAAAAAGAGGGACCTCCCTCTTTTTTTAATCAATTATTTTCTCCATACGAACCACTTGTGGTTTCATACCTAAGCGCTCATAGAATCGAACAGCTCCTGTATTATCTGCCCAAACATTCAAGGTAAGGTTGTGGCAACCATGCTCCTTAGCGTAAGAAAGAGCAAATTCATACAGTCGCTCACCAATTTTTTGACCACGGACAGAGCTGGCTACACACAAATCATCAATAAATAAGGTCTTGATTGTTTCTAAAACATCACCGCTTGTAGTCCTAAACTCACAAAATAGATGCCCTACAACTTGACCTTTCACTTCATAAACAAATACTGGCTTATCTGGATTTTCCAAAAGTGCTACTAATTCAGCCTCAGAAAATTTTTGACCTGCACTTTTAAAAATATCTGGTCGTGCCTGGTAATGCACCTGTAAAATATCTTGAAGCAATTCATTTAAAACTGGAATATCAGATTGTCTAGCTTTACGGATTGTCATAAAAAATCTTCCCTTTTTTATTTTTTCTATTATAACACATGTTTATTTTTTAACAAAATAGGTCTACAGACCGATGAAGAATCTGAAAATTCGAGTATACTATAGGTGTATCCTAAAATTTTTCATAAATCTCCTAAAAAATCAGCTGGCCAAGGCTGGTTTTTTTGTTGTCTTAAAACGAGAATGTGTACTGTAGAAAACTACTAATACTCTTCGAAAATCAAAATTATCCGTTGTCAAGAGCCTTGATGAGTGAAAAGCTCCAGTGGAGGTTTTCAGCCTGTTACCTTGAAATAAGATAGTAACAGAGTTCTATCTTCGGCTTCGTTTTCTAGGCTACTTTTGATTTTCATTGAGTATAAAGCTTCTCCCTCTTTGACGCAAAATGCTTTTGCTTCATTTCCAACCTCCCAGAGTCACTTCCCTGACTCTGGGAGCCCCAAAACACAGAAAAAAGCCTACTGCACAACGTAGAAACGTTGATACAATAGGCTTTTTCACGTTAAATTATTTAACCGCGTCTTTTTAATAGATGATAATTTCATAAGTATTATATAGCAGAAAACACTGTTTCAATAGTGTTTATAAGTAGTAAAAATGAACTTTTTCAACTGGTTAGCATTGGTAAGTTTTAAGTTTATGCCCCAATTTTGCCCCAACAAGAAATTCTGAATCTTTTGGGGCATGCCTACTTTACAACGATGCTTCTTACTAGCATTGTACCACTTTCATTTCTCGAAAGCTACCATATTAACGGGGCTAGTCTAAATCACCTATTTTGTCATTTTTTCCATTTTGTCAAAATAGAAATCAATTCCAGCAACCATTATTGACAAAATGGCGAGTTTGAACGAATAAACTACTGTGTTTTACTGTATCTTTAGCTAACTTGAGATTATCTCGAGCACGAAAAAAAGCCCAGCAAACGCTGGGCTGAAAATCTATTTAAAAGTACCCCAAGCGGGACCAAAGCGCTTGCCATCTTTGCTAGCTCCCGTGGCCACATAATTGCGGATGCCTGATCGTCCAATATAGGACACCCAGACATAGCCGTTGGCGTCAATTATAACCGTATCGTAGTCAAATGACTGCCCTTTGGTGTAGGTCGCCACAATCTGTCCACCTGTGTTTGGAGCTCTGCGGACGTTAATGGCATCAACCGTCACGGTCATGGTACCTGTCTCACGATAGGAACGTGAGCCTGCTAAGTTCGGTGCTGACTGCGTGACAGTGCCTGGAGGTGTGATATAGTGCACGACCTGCTGACGATAGCTGGCAGCAGTGTAGTAGTTGCGGGTAGGGTACCGCTTGCCATACATATTTTGCTCAAGAATTGTAAGCTGGTCGCCATTGACCGACTCTACAATAACGACGTGGCCATATGGATTAGTCGCTGTCGCCCCTAGTGTCACAATCTGACCGGTCTTAAATGCCCCCGATGTGGACACAGCCCAGCCATTAGCTTGCCAGTTATAGGATGAACCGATGTTTTTAGCTGAGATAGTATCCCCGATAGCCCCGCTGACCCAACCAACACCCGCGCCCAATCCCACTGTTGCATCTGGGCTAATCATACGCTCATACCAACTGGCTAGAGCGTAGCATTCGCCGTTACCTACCGACACACCGGACCCGACTTGCGCCCGGACATTGTTTAATGCTTCATTTACTGTTGTCATGTTATTGTCTCCATTCTAAAAAGTCATAATTTGCAAGTAATTTCTATATGTCTAACCAATGTCAAGAAATCAGCAAACTGCTTATTATCTAAATTACGAGTATAATTCTGGAAATTCTCGACCTCCGCTTTTTTCTCTAACCTTTTCTTAAGAAACGAGAGCCAGTACAGATCATCTTCTGAGAAATGAATCTGACTACCATCTTTCGATGACTGACGATATTTTTCCAAAATCTGCACATACTTCTTTCCGTCGGTAAAGTTACCAAGATATTCAATTAAGTCATTCGTGGTTCTGTCTGCATCCATACTATTCCTCCTTCAAATCCGCAAGGTTCATTAGTATACAGGTTACCCCGGCAAGGACAACGGTAGATGCAACAACTGTCCAATTCACTTCCGTCAATAGGGCAGTTGACCCAATGACCCCAAGCGCTGCCTGCGACATCGTTTTAATGACTTTAATACCTAATTTTCTAAACCATTTTTTCATGTCTATTCTCCTTTTTCAATTTTTTCGATGCGGTCACTCATCAGAGATACCTCACCTTTAAGACCACCGATTTCACGAGCCATAGCGCCCATTTCTGCGGTAGTTTTTTCAAGATGATTCATCAAGCGGTCCTCCCGCTTATTGCTCTCCTCTTTGGCCTGCTCATGAAAATCCATGAGCTTAGTTTCTCGCTTGTCTGATGTCTTAATCAGATAACGGATGACAAAGCCGAATAATAAAATAAACAAAATAGCCCAAGCAACTTGGCTCTGGGCAATTCGTTCTGCGTGTTCAATTGGCAAATGCTAGACCTCCTTTGTAAATTCAGCCACAAGCTCCTCGCCGTCAACCATAAGAGCGATTAGCTCGCGTAAAAAATCAAACATCCCATGTGGATGTGGTTGGATAGTTAATGAAATCATTTGTACTCCTTTAATTCTATTAAAATATTTTTATTTGGTTATATCCTAAACAGATACCTACAGCCTCGCCGGCTCCTATCATCAAGAAACTATCCTGCCCAACAACAACATTGTCTCCGAAATTTGCCTGGGATAGGTTTAGATCCTCTTTTTCCAGATATCCTTTAAACTTTACATCGCCATGCGATTGAGCAGAGATATCATTGAGAGCAATGCCTGCAAATAAAGCCTTATTATCCGTCGGCAACATCTTTCGAACATGCTTTTTATCTTTATCAAAACAAACAGCTTGCCCTTTCAAAATATTTTCGAGAGCAACAACATTATGACATTCATCTTTGAAAACAGGAATATACCGTTCGCCATCCAGTTGAACCTCAACCGCTAAATCATTGTTATAACCGCTAATTTCAAACTCAGCCTTTGAATCTTGTCTCCTAATCGTATCAGTACCAATATAAAAATATTTTATTGTACCGTTTGCGCGACAGCCCTTGAAAACAATTTTGTCTTTATTGCCACTGCCCATGGATGCAATACCGATCGAATTATGAAATTCAGGATTGTCGTAAGCATCCAAAATAAATTCACAATTATCGTGTTCGATGTAGGCTGGTTTTTCGTAATGCTCATTGTTATGCGTTCCCCAAGCATTGACCGTACCAATAAAGACGCAGTCTTTATACTTGACGACATCACCGCTATTTACCCCTGAACCATAAGCATTCTCGCTAGCCCAAACATCCCCTGCTGGTAAATTGTTGTTTTTGCGATAATCTCTAACAGCTTGATTTCCATAATGAATAAACTTACAATTCTTAACATTTCTGATTTTGTCAGTACCACCACCATCATCATGCACGGGATAGCGCATATTACGGCAAGTGATTGTGAGATTTTCGAGATCATTATTATAAATAAGGTTGATAGTACTTGCTGGTGTTATTTCGACATCCGTTGCAGTTTGCGGAAGTTCACCTTTCAAGATAACTTTGTCTCTATCAGTCCCTATAAGATTTACAAAATCTTTTGGTGTCCAGTTAATTTCGGTGTATTCACCTGGATGGATAATGATGTTATAACGCTTGTTATATGATGCGTCAGTTATGCTATCGTTAGCTAATTTAGGACTAACAAAGTCCCCTGAACCATCTTTTTTGACAATGATTTCTGTGTACGAAATCAAACCTTTCGTTCCCGCCAAGTCCGAAAGTTCTGAACTTTTTAGTTCAAATATTTGAGTATACGGTTCGTATTCAGTTGCGACGGAGCCTTTTTCGATTTGAGCGATTCCAAGTTTTGTGTTTTGGCAGCTAACACGCACATAAAAAGCAGTTTGCGGTGTCGGTGTCAGGTTCCAACCAGCAATATTTGGGGTCCCTTGAATAAAGGTTTTGTCTTTGTCGTAAAAAGCACCGGTTCCAAGATTTGTATATTGATAAATTTGATTTGATTCAACTTCAATAAACTCACTGACACTATTTCCTGCTGCGGATAACAAATTTCCTGTTGATGGGTCAACGTAGTAACCGTCCGTCACTGAAAATTTGTTAAATTTGTTTTTTCCAGGCGTTCCATAGGCATATGAATTTTTGAGCATACGGTCAGTGATTTCACCGTCTTTGATAACTGTAGCTTGATAAGCTCCACCACTGACCCAGGCCGAGCCGTTGTAATAATTCCAATGTCCGTTGTCGGTTGTTAAGTAGATATTTGTATCCCCATCCGGCTTTGATTGTTGCAACTCACTTAAACTCCCAAATGTACCTTTGGGAGCGCCGTTTGTGATACTTTGTATTCGCTCAGTAATATCTTCAAAACGATTACCTAACGTTTCAAAACTACCTCTCGCCTTAGCGACTTCCATATTGGCATCGCCCTTTTTAGACCATTCTAGCCAAGTCCGCTCGAATAGCTGAGCGATGATTTCACGAACATCTGACCCCTTTCCTTTGGTACGGATCCAGTCTGTCAGGTCTGAAATTTGATGTAGGACATTAGGGTCAACATCTTCAAAGTCAGTATAAAATTTGCCACGGTTGCTTGCTTCATCCGCCTGTTTCGCCAAGCTCTTAAAATCATATGCCATCCGCATTTCCTCCTTGTGTTTCTTTTAATTTTTCGATAGCTGCTTGAGTTTCAGCAATCTTGTTGTCAAAACTTTGCTTCTTACCTTCAGCAACTTGTTTTTGAATGTTTAGGTTAGCAATCAAGCTAGCATCTTTCTCAGGGTCCAGTTGTGCAAGCTGTTCTGTCAAGACTTGGATTTCTTGAGTAAAACTATCAGAATTGACTTGATACTGAGATAATTCAGTCTGCAAAAGTGACATCTGATTATTGTAATTAGCTTGAGTTTCCAACTTTGCATTTACTGCTTGTTGATCAGCTATTACTTTTTCCATTGACTTCCTTGCCTCCTGTTGTTGCAATTGAAATTTTGATAAGGTCATGCTGTCAGCCCCTACCGTTAAATCAACTGATTCGGGTTGGGTGACATCAATGACTTTTTTGATAATCTGTAACCGTTCGATTCCAGATAGCGGAGCATTATCAATTGGATGTGTGTTACCTACTTTAAATTTATCAAAGGTTGGGTCAATTAAGTAGAGCTCCACCACTGACACAGACCAAGCGGATATAGCAATCTTTTGATTGGCCATGTATTGCTTGCCACGTTCCAACAAAATTCCAGCATCTTTAATCTCTGTCCAATCCATAGGCCGTTGAATAATACCAAACTGTCGGACCAATTCACCATCTTCTACATAACCTTTCCCACCGTTAACTTCATTGATAGTGACACGTTCACGGACAACATATTGGCCTGTTTCTTCATCTTGAGTATCTTTATCCAGGTCAGCACCTAAAGGCACTAAGCGAGTGATAAGGTTGCTCAAATCAAGCTCCCTGCGTGCTGTTTCAATGTTGGTACCTAGTTGGATAGGACTAGTCATATCTTGACCAACATCGCTTAGATAGTCCAGGTACATACCATCATCTTCCAAGCGTAATTGGATATAGCCACCCATTCGACCAACAAGATAGGTTTTGATGGTTTCAAAAGTAGTGTCGTAACCAATATAGCGATAGGGCACGTCGGATTGATTCGGGACCGTCACACGGCCAATTTTGAATTGTTTGTGTGGTTCTACTTGTCCATTGTGGACATCGATAATCCGTCTCAAATAGTCCTCGACACCGTTATTAGGAACACGTTGGAAAGTTTGGGTAGAATCCTGAAGATAGCCCAGTACCGATTCACAAACAAAGGTCTTTGCAAATAAACCTGTTGAATCCATGCCTGCATCTGGTTTTAGGACACGGCCATAAAATTCAACTTCTTTGTCGTATTTATTGATAATTTTAACCAAACCTGTGATAGGCTCAATCTGGTTATAAAGCGGATGGTCATACATGAGTTCAAATTCAAAGGTACCAATATCAGCCAAGGACTGTTCCAAACGACCAGCCGATACTTTGTCACCGTCTAACTGAGTTTCATGAAGCAAAGTGCCTACTTTGTCCGCATGGTTTTTGTAGTAGATAATCCGATAACCAAGTTCAATCATCCCATAACCTCTTTCTGATAATGAAATTGAATCGTCCCAGTTCCTTCAACATGGACATCATTGACACCAGGACGTAGGGACAAGTAATAGTCTTGTTTACTACCTGCTTCAAAAATGATTGGCTCTTCATCGTTAACCTTCACTGAAAATCGACTATCTACAGTAATTTTAGGTTTAACAGCCACTGAACCAGCGTTGAAAAGTGGAAAATCCAAAGAGCCATTCACAATGTACTTGGTGTAATTAGCGACATCATCATCAAAACCAAAAACATCCCAAAGATCATCAAAATAATTCGTGTGACTTATCATGTACGGGTAACAATCGAATACAATTGTCACTGTAAGCTGATTGAACTGCTCACCGTTCTCTACTTCAACGGATTTGCACTTACCAAGCCAATAATAATTGGCATCATGCGTGTCATAGAGTTTGTTTCGTGGATGTACCATAAGCTTCTGCTTGATGTTTCGTTCTACAATCTTACGTTGACTATATGGTGTGTTAAACAACATGAAAACATACTCAATTTCACGATTTTCAAAGACCCGTGACCCCAATAAAGCAGAAAAATCAAGAACCCCCTGCTTAAATGGGAGGTTCTTGAGAATTTCTTTTTCATCTGGAGTTGGGGCATTGCGTTCCATCAAATATAACTTTTCATTCTTGGAGTTAAACCCCATGAATTGAATGTATTCATTGATTTCTAAGTTGCCCATGAAGTTCTACTCCTTAATTGTGTATTTTGACCGAGGTTGCGGTCAACTTTTCGACTGATAACTTTGCCATCCAGATATGTGTTTCCACTTCTGCGGACTTCGTCAATCAGTTCATCAAACTTCTTGATCAAGCGTTGCTGACTGGCCACATTGTCAATGCTGTGCTGGACACTTTGAGGATTATGTGACACAGTGACACTGTTCATCAAGTTAGCTGCCATGTTTGGCAAATCAAATGAACCATCAAGCCCGGTCTGTACCAATTCTGACAATTGACCAGCCATACTTGATACATTGCTTTTGACTTCCTGCCAGCCTGAGCTGATACCACGGTTCAGACCGTACATGATGGCCAGACCATTATCAACCAAGAGACGTTTATCATAAGAAACCGGCCCCTTGTGGTCCTTAATCCATTGAGCCATACTTGATACGCTAGCTGTGATTTGTGCCCATCCTGCATCAATCCCTGACTTCAAACCAGCCATCAGAGCCGTACCGTTAGAGTACAGGTTGACACCAGAACCGACATTTCTCAAAGAGCTGTTCATATTATTAACGGTATTTTGAGTTGATGACACCATCTGTTGCCCGGCTGATTGCCATGCTGAAACCATTTGGCTACCACCATTGCGTACTGCGGACACAATAGCCGTCATTCCATTCAAAACTGCTGATTTCATCTGATTCATAGTGGATTGGGTAATGGTCACCATTTGGGTCCCTGCGGATCTGATTGCAGTTGTCATCTGGTTCCCACCGTTTCGAACTGCTGAAGCACTTGCGGTCATGCCATTTAGTACAACCGATTTCACTTGTGACATCGATGCCTGCATTGCTGTAGTCATTTGAATGCCCGCTGCGCGGACTGCTGTTGTCATCTGTACTCCTGCATTGGAGATTGCCGCTGTTGCACCAGCCATTGAAGACATGATACCAGCTCCTAGCGCCGTTACCTGACCCAGTGCCTGACTAGACGCTGAGCCTAGCCGTTGCATAGCATTTCCTGCTGCATTGGCTTGACCGTTAAAGGTTGCAAGTCCTGCACTTGCCATTGTTGAAGCAGGTCCAATGGTCATGAGCATGGAAGCAAATTGAGTAATAGTTGCACCAATTGCCATCAAACTCATTACAGAGGATTGGGCACTGGTTGCAAAGGCCATCATAGCAGTGCCAGCCATAGTCATCATAGCTGGCAGAGTTCCAAGACTAGCTGATAAGGTTGTAAGGGCAGTTGGTAACATTTGAATAGCTACACTGGCCATCTGGGCTGATGTTGCCATCATTTGCAAGCCTGTTCCTGCCGCTTGAAGTCCTGGACCAGCAGAGCCTATTCCAGAGGCTACAATAGCAGTCAAGCCAACTGCTACTGCTGCAAGTGAAGCACCCATATCAATGATATTTAGACTTGTTACTTTACTGATACCACTAGCCAAACGTTGGAACCCAGTTCCTGCATTTAAGGCAGCATTACCGATTGAGTCAAAGACTCCAGCTACTGAGTCTAAAATCCCTGATACCGCTGAACCAAATGACTCAATAATCCCTTGGGCACCACTAAACACCGTTTCAAGTGTACCGTTGAATGTTTCCAATGCTCCTGAAAGACTATCAATGATTGGTGGAATAACTGACGCTAAGTCGGTAAAAGCATTGATTATATTTGGTAGTTGAGAAACTACCGCCGTCACCATTTGGGTTATAGATGGAATAAATGGAGCCAATGCCTGCACAATTTGGACAATCGCACTTGATACAATTGCAGCAAGTTGGTTAAAAGCGCTCATAATAGCTGGCAATATCGGAGTGACCGCCTGAACAATTTGCACTGCTGCTTGAGAAATTACCGTAACAACTTGAACAAAAGTAGAGCTAATAATAGCAATAATCGGTGTAAGTGCCGTAAGAATTTGGGCAACGCCTCCTGTAATTGCCGAAACAATTCCTGTAATTGCCGAAACAATTCCTGCAATTGCCCCACCAACTGCGGTTGCCACCATTGAAAATGCCGTACCAAATGCCACAACTAACGGTGAGAGCATCGACAATGCGGAAGCTATTGTTGTCATAACTGGAGCTAGAGAAACTAAGGCAGCAACAAAGGCTTGAAGTGTTCCTCCTACCAATTGAACAAAAATATCAGCTAAACCTTTCAAGAATGGAAGAACCATTCCTTGAACAGCACTTAATGCCACTAATGCAGCAGTCACTGCTGCAAGGCCCATTGCAAACGAAGCAACTCCAACTGGATTGAGCATGGAAATAGCTCTGGCTATTCCTTGGAATACAGTTGAAATAGCTGACCCAATCCCCTTGAAGATTGAAGCAATGCCCTTTCCTAGTCCGGTAAAGGCATTTTTTACTGCGGCTCCTGCTGATTTTGCCATTTTAGACAGACCAGAGAATGGATTTGGTATTTTCGGAGCTGTCGGTTTGAATTTGCTAAAAGGATTTGGAATCTTAACGTCTTTAAGTTTTTTTAGTGCCACGATTGTAAGTCCAATAGCGCCAATAAGCGGGGTAAATGCTCCAATATTCAACTTACTTAATGCTTGCTTGATGAAATCAAGCGCTGGCTGTACTTTCGTTTTTAATTCGTTAAATTTAGCAACTACGGCATTGATAGCGCTATTTACAATGTTGCGGAATGTTTCAGAATGCTTATAGGCATAAACCAGACCTGCAACTAGGGCGGTGATTGCTACAATAGCAAGACCCCATGGGTTAGAGAGGACGGCGCTTATTCCTTGGAAGGTAGCTTTTAGCGTGCCAATACCCTTCATAATTCCGGACAAGGCTAGTAAGACAGGTCCAGCACCGACGGCAATCAAGGTCACCCATTTCTGCCATGGTGCAAGCGGTAGATTGTCCCAGATAGTCTTGACCACATTGCCAACATTTTTAGCAAAGTTCTGAACCGTTGTCTTGAGGTTCGTCATCAACTGGGCAACATCTGCTTCAGGATCACCAAGACCTGCCACAAAGTTCTGGAACGCGCCTTTCATAGCATCCAAGGAACCAGCAACGGTCTTTTCTGACTCTTTGAGGAAGTTCCCGTCATATTGCTTGGTGCGGTCCATGAACATCTGCATGGCAAGTTCTGCTTTTTCGGCATTGCTTGCCGTTTCCCACTTGAAGTTGAGACCTTTTTCAAGGGCATAGGCTTCAAGGGTTGTCGCATTCATGGCAACACCAAGGTTATCCATCATTGTGAAGTTGCCTTTGGCTGCGCCTGCTACGGATTCCATAGCCATGTTCATGTCAACACCCATGACGGATGCCACGTCTGCTGCACGTTTCATGGCTTTCGAAGTCATATCAAGGGCTTTTTGTTGCTCCACTCCTGAACCTTGAAACAGCGAACCCATCTTGTTAGCCGTAGCCATGTAATCCGATGCAGAAAGACCCATAGTCTGGTAAGCGCTCTTGGCATCATTTTGAACACTCTTGGCAAACTGACCGAAGACGGCTTCAGTACCGCCCAAGTTCTGCTCAAGACTAGCATAGCCTTTTACAACCGCCCCAATACCCGCAAGAGCTGGAGCAGTTAAACCGGCTGAAAGTGCCATTCCTGCTTTCTGGAATCCATTTGCGACATTCTCAAAGGTTCGGTTTGATTTACTTTGGAAACTCTCGAAAACAGATTGAGCTTCCTTGATTCCGCCTGTAAAATTTGAAACATTGGCCTTCAAGACCGCTGTTACATCAAACGCCATTAACTAGCCCCTCCTTTCTCTAGGTATTCGTTCATCAATCGGTTTAATTCTGCCATTCGGTCAAGCTTGCGTCTTCGTTCCGTTGGTTGGAAGAGATTCTGGATTTCCGTGTCATAGTCAAAGAAATCATTAAAGTCTTCATAAGCAGAACGAATGTTCTTTCCACTGCCTTTGGTAGCTTTAGCAGCTTGACTATACCAGGCATTCTTGGCCATCAAATGCAGCTGATCTACTGTCTTGATTTCAAATGCCTTTTGATATGCCCAAAACTGTTCGATGGTTGTGTTGTAGGCCTGCTGATATGTCAGTCCTGCTCTGGCAATCAGAATTGAGATACAGTCTGCGTAGGTGTAATGGTATCTGTTGTCTGTGTTGCTTGAACCGGTGCTTGTTCCACTACTGTCATCTGTGGTTGTGCTGGTGCTTGAACTTGTGGAGCCTGGTCTCCTTGAACCTTCATAGCGAATGCCAGGATTGGTGATTTTTTTACTTCTTCTAAAACGCTTGTGAAGACTTGTTCGATGCGACCTTCAACAATCAGCTGTGTCAAATAAGCTTCCAATTCTTCGTTGCTAGGCTTTTGAGGTGCCTCAGCAGTTGCAGCTTTAATCAAATCATAGAATGCCAATGGATCACCAAGGAACTGACCAACATTGAAAAGAGCCATTGCACCATACCCAGTCTTCATGCCTTCAAATTCTGCAGGCTTACGCTTGTTCATTTCAGCAAGAAAGCCTAAACCAAATTTAAGTTCATAGTTTTTTCCGTTAATTGTTAAAATCATGTTTTTACTCCTTAATAAAAAAGGGGCGGATGTACCGCCCGTTTCGAAATTAGACTGATGTAACCTTAGCCAAGGTTTGGTAAGCATATTGAGCCGCTTTGACTGCTGCTTCTTGTTTTTCAGTCAAGGTGTCTTTGTTGTCAAAAAGGCCCTTACCGTCGATAGCAAGTGAATAGCTCAACTCAACTTTGCCATCTGCTGGAGAAGTCAATTCAAAGCTGGTGAATGTTCCACGGAAGTAATCTACCAAGTATTCTGTTTTCTGAGTTTCCTCATTCTTCTTACCTGAATTGATATCTACGTTCCAAACTTCAACAGTTTCACCATCCAAAAACCATTGACGCATTTGTTTCCACATTTCAATTGTTTCTGGATCTGTATCACGGTAAGCAAGGGCTGAAAAATCAAGTGTGTTCTCACCGTCTGCAATACTGTTCACGATACCATCAACAGTAGTCTGTGAGTCAGTTTCTTTTTCCATGCTGAGAGTCATTTCAGTCATAAAGCGGATGCGGTCAGCATCTACTTTTGCACTTTCCTTCAGCAAACGAAAAAAGGAAAGAAAATCTTTCCCGTTAATTACTTCAATAGGCATATTTTAGTTTCCTTTCTGGTTGTAAGAAAATGAGATATCTAACACCCGGTGAATGAGGGGTTGGACATCTGTGTTGTCTGGTGCATCTTGCTGATTACAAGATACAAAGTTAATTGCGTAGTCATAAGCTCCACGAGAGCCTCTCAGAGCGTTTAAGAGCACGCTGGTCAAATTATCCAGCTCTACTCTTTGCGTTCGTGTAGCGTAAATGTGGACTGTCTGAGTGGCATTGCCGAATAGGTCAAAGTTTGTTTCATCGGTGTTGGAACTTTCACCAACATAGATGAACGGGTACTGGGTCCCGGCATCTGGCAGATAGTCAAATGTTCTGTCCGTCACTTTCAGACCTTCCGTGAATACATGCCGAAAAATAGCGTGGTTTGGGGTCATTCTTTAAAAGCTCCTTTCATAACATCTGTCATATCTTTTCTAAATTCAGGTTCAATTTCTCGAAGAGCTGGTCTAATGTGAGGAGTGCCTTCTTGAAACCTAGTGCCGTACTCTTGATAACCTTCATAAGCCGATTCTCCTTTGACACGACCTTCCAAATCGCTTGGATATGAACTTTTGATGTGATCTTTCAAAAACTCTGTGTCTTTTGGGGCTAATTCTTGCGCTCTTGTTTTTAATTTTTCGGTCTTGTTTCTGACCACACGACTAGATTGTTCACGAACCTTTGACCCAGCTCCCTTGATTACCATGGCTAGCTGTTCTACACCCTGCCAATCAATCTTCATTCCTCCTGCCATCTAACCACCTACTTTCTTGAGCCTAATAGCTCCCTTGATAGGTGCATCAATAGCGTCCAATGGTTCGTACCTACTGCCGTCATAGATAGCATATTGGAATGGTTCTTGCTCTTGCTGGAACCGGCAAATCATAATCTTTTCAGACCGACTGCCATATTCTTCAAAGACCTTTGCTTGTGAAATGAAATTGACCAAACAAGGTACAAGAGTTTCTGTTCCAGGTGTTTCGTCATAACTATCCGTTGCTGGATTGTATTTTGGTACAGATCCACCACGAAAAAGAGCAATGCGGTGAGGTGTCTTCATAGGAACATCACCTTGCCCTTCTGTCGTTGGGAACCGTCCAAACCAAAATCCTTATTCAAAATAGCCATGTAAGGCTTGAAGAGATTGTCCCACTCCTGATAGGTGACCGAATAGCCGTCAACCGTTTCAGATGTGACCCCTTCAGAACCTTTGCGACCGTATAGCTTATAGACCACATTCTCAATCATGAAGTGATATTTGCTGTCAACTATTGAAGATGATGTTAGTAGCTTGAAATAACCCTCTGCATCTTCAATTAAATCTTCAAGTAGTTCATCTTCAGCTGTGTCATCGGCTGGAATACCCAACCGACGTTTGATTTTTGCAAGTTGGGCGCTATCCATGACTAAGCTCCTTTCAAGAGTTCTAATAGCTCCGCTTTTTTAGCACGGGAGCTGTACTTGATACCAAGATCATCAAGAGCAGCCTTGATTTCATCAACAGTCGGATCATCAACGGCAGGCTTTTCCTCTTCCTTAGCTGGCAGAGATGGCTCATCATCAATTTTGACAATATGCCCTTTCTCTACCAATTCATCAAGTCGTTCCTGAGAAACAACAAATCCTGGACGAGGATAAACTGCACCACCGTAATAATATTGGTCACTATCTAAAGAATCAAGAATAGCATGAGTAGTTTTATATCCCATGTGTTGTCCTTTCTAGTTTAAACACGTTCAGCGGGTGTCAATTTAGCAAAGGCATCAGCTTTGGTGATCATCACAGCGACATCCATTGTGGCACGGATAGCAATCATTTCTTGTTCGAAGAGATTGATTGGAGTGCCATCTGCATTAGTGATAGTTGAGATTTGACCTTCTTCTGAAATCTTGTAAGTGATGTTGTATGGCACGCCGTAGATCAGATTGTCAAAGTCACCAGCGAGTAGATCGCCTTTTTCAAAACGTGCAGATTTAAGATCTACAGTAGTGATACCATCAATGGTATTTGCAGCCTTGTCATAGATAGACACCTTATTGCCGTCACGAGCTTCACGGAGTGCGGAACGGTTTTGAATTTTAGACACAAAAGCATTCGGCTCAACATCTGCATCATAGAGAGCATCTTGCAACTTCAAGATGTTGTCGTAATTGATAGGACCGCCAATAACTTTATTTGCATCTTTAGCAGCCTTAGCAACTGAGTTCGCAAAAGGTGTATCATGACCAAGTAGACCAGCTTCATCAATTTTCTTGTAAAATGCTTCAACGATTTGAGGTTTCATGTCTTCGAAGAATTTCTTCCAAGTGTAGTTGAGAGCTTCACGGGATGTTACCAAGATGATACCGAGTTTGTGAGCTTTCAAAGTCACTGGCACTACTTCCGGTTTGTCAGTCTTGATTTTCTCGGTTTCATTTACCCAGTAAGCTGAAATGCCGTCTGTTTGAACGTAGACAGTTTTTTCTTGCTCACCTTCCATTTCTTGATACTGACCAAGCTGCATGACAAGAGAGTTTTGAGCAACTTCTTTCATGATGATGTCTGTAAATTCTTTGTGCAGTGTCCCGTCTTTCTTCTGTGATACGAGGACGTTTTCTGGATTAAAAGTTTGTACTGTCATTTATTGACTCCTTTATTTGATAATGCGAGAGCCTCGGAAAATGTCGCCACGGCTCTTAGTAGTTGATTCCCCACCGAAGCTAGACGACATCTTCGGCGGTTCGGATTGCGTGTACTCAGCTTTAATCTCGCTGATAATACTTTCAAAGTCTGAGATAGCCTGCAAGGTATCATCTGCCGTATCTTTGACCACAAACGATAGCACCTTGTCATTAACTGGCAGTTTGCGACTGGATAGAGACTTGATGGCTTCATCCGTCAGCTCACGTTTGACCTTATCCTTTTTGAGTTGGTCAATTTCATCAAGCATCTTCTGCTTTTCAGCTTCAGCTTCTTTCTGACGGTAGGCTTCAAGCTCCTTGCCTGTCAACTCAGACTCAGCCTTGTACTTTTCAAGGGCTTGTGCAATAGCTTCTTGTGTCGCCTGTGCATGCTTTTCTTCAGCCTGCTTCAAACGACGTTGCATTTCAGCAAGTGATACCATTTTTTCAGGTTCTTGTGGATTGCTAGCTTGTCCGTTTTGACCTTGTTCAGGCTCAACTGCTGGATTATTTTTTTCATCTGCCATGTTCTGGCTCCTTTCTTACGCTTTTAACGTGGCAACCTCCCACTATCTCATGCAAGGATTAACGTCACTAGCACGGTTTGGACAAAATAAAAACCGTATGGGATTCCATACGGTTAAGTTATTCAATTAGTTGCAGTCTTTCCTGCTGTCAAGATGAGTGACCACCTCCTCACCATTTCCAGAACGGTTTCTTAAGCTGTTTGACTTCACGTTCTAATGTTTCAATCCGTTTTTCGTACTCTTCAAACTTACGATTGATGGTCTGAATATTTGCGGAATCAATAACTCTCAGATTTTCCAAACGATTCTCCAAGCTATCCAATCGAGCAACATGTCTATTCAATCTAAACATAAGCCATTCCATACAATCCCATAATTCTTTGAATGGTTTGTATTTCTTTTTAATACGCTTTTTCATGGCGACCTCCTTTCTATTTTCTACAACAAAAAGCACCCTCGCGAGTGCTTCGTCTTTTAATACCAGGCTAAAATTTTTGAATCAACCAAGGTGCCTGCTTTAAGTAAGCGTAGCACCTCTGCCCGAGCCTTATTGGCATAATAAGGCACACCAAGTTCCTTGTCTCGATTAGCCTGGACAGCAATCACAACCTCATCACCCTTAATTTCAATCATGCCAACATCATCAGTATTCTCTGGATGATAAAAGTAACCTTGACTGCCAGAGTTTTTGATTTTTTCCAGTTTAATCATTACAAATCACCTCGCTCTATCTGCCACTTAATCAGCTCACTCAAGTAGTCATACTTTTTCTGCGTGATTTTATGAGCAGTATCATAATTCATCCCCTCTGCCATAAGTTTGCTCTCCATCAGCTCGTGATGAAGGAGGGTAATATCGTGTTTTTGAATACCCTTGCCACTAAAAAGCCTGTCCCAAGATTGAGCCATGTCATAATCAGGGTCAAAACGCTTGGAACCACCTTCTAGTTCGTAATAGTTTTCAAAAACATGGTCATAAATAGCTTGCACATCTCGCTCAGCAAAACCTGTATGCTTTGCAATACGAGCCACTTCACGAACTGTACTACGATTTCGAACCGACTCATAGTATAGTTCGGCATGTTTTTTCCGATGAATTTCATCAGGGTCATTCTTGGCGTTCCAAGCTCCGTAGATTGCTCCACTATTCTTCATACCTTGATTATACGCTTTTTCTTTATCCTTTTCAAGTGTATTACTGTTCCAAGTTTCATACTCATCAATATTATTTGACCCATCTTTTTTCTCCATCAAAATTAGACCGTATGCGCTGCATTTACAACAGGGATGCATGGGGTACATGTTGACCCCTTTTTCCAACTTATCAATCGGAACTGCCACTTTATCCAAAGGACCGCACAAATCACACGCACCAGGCTCTGCTACGAAGATCATGTGAGTAAATCCGTTGTCTTTGAGCATGCTGTACTGCGTATCAGCGTTTATCCGTGCAATCTCAGTCTTCAACAAGCGTTTAGCGTTCTGTTCACTGGTACCGTATTTCTTGGCCAGGCGTTTCATTTCTTGCTTATAGCCCATCATATCCGTAAAGACACGGTTAAGCGAGCCAAAAACATCCCTTTGAAGCGTCGCACGAAGACCTAGACCACTCCACACTCTAGCAGAAAATTTCTGCCCGTAGAAATCAGCGTCTAAAATCGCCTGCATGCGTTTTTTTGCCCCGCTAGATGAAATACCCAAAATGCCAGCTTGACGCTTGTATTCGTTCAGATATTCATCTGTCCGTGCCTTATCAAAGACCTCATTAACCTCAGCAGTCAAATTTTGAATTTCAAGTGCTAGTTCAGCCTTCAACAACTCCAGTCTGCTGACTTTCATCTTGAGATTATAGACTTTGAGCCATTCATTTGTTGCATGACTAAAATCTTTCTCCTTGACGGCCTTGGCAGCCTTGGTATTGAACTTGGTCACATCCATTTCAGAAACACGCTTCATAGCTTCCTGTTTGGTAAGACCTTCTTTACTAGCATATCGCAAGTAAAAGCCGTCAATTTCCCTTTGCATGCGGTCAAAAGACTCTTGATAGATTTGAGCCAGCACCCTATCGCGGTCCAGGTCACGCTTCATCAGCTCAGCTTGGGCTTTTCGCTCCGCATTATACCGCTGATTACTTGTTATCCGCTTGTCCGACATCTGCATCACCTACAATCTGACCAATTTCAAGGTCACTAGACCCACCTTGCTTCAAAATTCGGCTGTGTTCAGTCTTGTAGTCAGTAAAACTAGCATTTTCCATGAGCGTTTCCTGGGAAATCTCACCGCCTGCCTCGATGTAAGCCTTAATTTCTGTCCAGACATCTTGTGGAATGTTGGGGTGGAAAGTAAAAGTAAGCTTATTCGCTTCTATCACTGGACCATTGATTGCTTTGTGGATATTGCTGATAAGCTCGTACCTACGACGCAAAGCCTTAGTAAAGTAGGTTTCCTTGTCTTTTCGTACCTGTTCCAAACCAATCATCTTGTAAAGCAAAGCAATGCCAGATGATGTTGAGTTGAAACGGTCATCATCAAGGTTTGGAATACGGCTAAAACGGTGAATATCATTTGCCAGGCGGTTTTTATAAGCCTCTGTGCCGTCAACGTCATATTGCTTATAAATGTAACTAGCGTCCGCTGTGGTTTGCTGACCAGTGGCACTGATCCCTGTTTTCAAAAAGAGCATGTTCGCATCTTTCATCTTAGCAGCATCTTCTGGAGATAGCTTGATTCCGTCCAAGTCACCCTTGACTAGCAACATAGCATCGTTCAAGTCGCTCATGTAATTAGCTGTGTCGGACTGTCCAGCGTCATAAGCATCAATCAGAGATATCTCACTCTCATAGTCGCCCATACGGAAACGGTTGTTCCACCACTCGACTACTGGCACATCGTTGTAGCTGTGCTTTTTGACATCATCCACTACCAACCGGACTGAATTGTTCGAATACGGCTTGTAGGTAATAACCTGGTCTTTCGTATAGACCGTCATGTTAACCTTATCCGCATAGATTGGCAAATGCACTGCTGCAATGATGTTTTGTTCGACTGTCAAATCACGAATAACAAACATTTCAAGCGGACTGATTAAGACCACACGGTCGACCTTGTCCTTATCTCTGAAGTGATATTCATAAGCACGGCCATAGACTGAAGCGTCAAAAGCAAGGTCACTGTTCAAAGCGTTGATGTCATTCTGCCACTCAATGTCTTTGATTGTTGATAATTGATCAGCAGAACCGCCCTCCATCACACCGATGCTTACAGGATTTCCAATGACGTAACTTGTCGCAAAGCTGGAGATATAGCCACCCCATTTGTGCCGGACTCGGTAGTCTGCCTTTTCATCATCCAGACGTCGATGTCCGGAAAGGATGCTGAAATTATCCCCTTGAGCATACGAGGCAAGAATTGCCAAGCGTTGTTTCTGACTACCAAAAAAGGCTGCCAGCATATCCCGGAAAGCCTTTCTGCCCTTGTCAGTATTCAACAAATCACCTACACTACTGTACCTGAATTGCTCGTTAGCCAAATCTGAAAAAACCAAGCTGTCGTTCCTAATCTTCGTCACGGAATCAATGCCGTGTTCAAATTCATTTACCTTGTCCACTCCTTACCTCCTGAACAGTTTATTGATTTTCTTAATAGTTTTGTCAACATTTAGTTTTGAAGTCTGAATGTGATACCGTTCCAACGCATAGCGTATCGCATCAATGATGTGGTTATTGCTATCAATCGGTTCATTCAACCACTTGCCATCTTTGTCCTGTTTGTAGATGTAGGTGTCAAACTCTTCAATTGTTTTCACACAAGACGGATGAATGTAGATTTTAAATTGCTTCATGAAATCTATTCCAGCGTTTATCGAGCCTTTGCCCTTGATAGATGGCACAAGCCGTCTGATACCCTTTGCTTGCAACTCTGCAATCAACCGTTGCTCAGCACTATCACCTGTAATCACAGCGTTCTGCATATCAGCATCTACAATCATCTTGAAGATGTCATCCGTTGTCATGGCATGTTCATAGTGTTCAGCATAGATCCATAGCTCTCTATTATCCAAATCAACTGCTAACCGCGGAAATGTCGTCGGGTCATGGGTGAAACCAAAGTCAAGGCCAGCAGTTGTCTCGCCTATTCGCTTAATCGTGCTGACTATATCAAAGTCTTTGACTTCGTAATTCTCGAACACAAGCCCTTCAGCAACACCCCAGTCGCCGTTAGCAACAACAGCGGCACGCCTTGGATTTGTTCGCCACAAATCCTCGTAGCGGTCTATATCCTGTTGGTCCAGCCATTCATTTACACGATATGTTGTCGTGTCTGCAAAGACATCCTTCTTCCTGGTATCTTCGTCAAAAAAAGCAGATTTCAGCCAATGCCTTTCAGACCACGGGTTGAAAGTGACTGTAATCTGCTTGAAAAAGTCTGGTACATCGATTGAGCCACGAATAGACTCGACCAGCGTTTCAAATTTATCCTGATTTTCGACTTGATAGGCTTCTTCCAGCCAAAGCCACGATAGCAAGCCTGTGTCAACGGTAATCGACGTAATCTTCAACGGGTCATCAAGACCTCTAAACAGTATTTTTTGACCTGTCGCCTTAACCGTAATCTCTGGTAGGCTCTCGTTAAACTTAAGCAAGTGTGATACTTTCAATCTGTTCGCTGCCCACTTTAAGTCTGTGTAGGTTGATTGCTTATTAGTGTTTGAAAATCTACGGACAACCAAAAGATTAGCCCAATTATGTTTCAAGATTGCGACAATGTAGTATAGAGCAGTCGTTTTTGATTTCTTGCTACCCCGACCACCTTTGACAACTCGGTAGAAGTTCTTAGACCGCCAGAATTGACCATAGCCCTTGCCAACTATATCTGGCAGATTGACCTTAATCTGGGATGTCTGATTCATTCGCAAACACCACCGTTCCGCTTACTTCTGCCTCAACTTTGTCTGTCCAAAGCCTATGCCGTTTCCCTAAAAGCTCAGCAGCCTTGATTCTGTCCTTAGCTCCAACATCGATATCTATAACCTGCTGACCTAACTCGCCGATGCTACACAAGGTCTGTTCCTGAGTTTGACCTCGCATGACTGATGTGAGGTACTCAAGCACTTCCTGTTGATTAGCCACCTTTTCGGATTTCAGCTCCTCCAGCCGTTCGTCAATATAGGATTTGATTGTAGTATTTTGTAGTAATTTACTGGCATTGGTATTCGCATACTTGCTACTATACCCAGCCTTTATCGCTGCTTCCGTCGCATTTCCACAGATGATATACTCATCTGCAAAACGTTGTTGTTTAAGCGTTAATTTGCTCAATTTTCTACCACCTTTCTGCAAATTAAAAACCCACACTTCATTGTGTGGGAAAAATATAGGAGAAAGACCCCTAGCGGAATCAAACCACCCAGCTTATAACTTACCTAGGATATAAGTAGCTGTGCAATCATGCAGGGCCTAGTCGCATCCGCAACCATTTCAAAGTTAATGAGTGATCTATGAATTCTCGTCCAACGACTTACCCCGTTCTGGGACACAAACACTCAAAGGAGAGTGTGGGATTCGAACCCACGGACCGCACGTAGGCGGCCGCCCGTCTAGCAAACGGGCGCATTCGACCAACTCTGCCAACTCTCCATAATAGGGAAGGCTCACTGCCTTACCCCTTAATTCTTGATACTACCATTCTAACAGATTTCAAAAATCATGCTCGTCCAACTATTCTCAATTATTCTCACATAACATCATATCTAGTTCAAAAATTGCAGATTTTCTTAAACGGTAGTATGTCTGCGGACTAATACCGTCTAAAGCATCGCAAATATCAATGATATGCTTCTTACTGATATACGTCATCCGTAGAACCGTTCTGTGTTTTGGGTCTTTCAGCTTGTTAATCAATCTACCTAATTCAAGTTTCCTGTTAATAACCTCATTGGTATCTTGTTCAATAGCTTCTTTCATGATTACAAGCTGGGAATAGACATCATCAACTCTCCTAGCTTGCCCACCCTGAACCTTATCAGTCTTCCATTTTGGACTTGAGAGCAAACCCGCCTCAAGCTCATTGATTTCATCTATCCGGCTTTGAATATCTAAATCTAGGTTTTGTAACTCATCAAGTAACTCTTTAGCCTTGTTCACTCTCTGTCTCCTTTGTGGTATAATATTGATAGCGAAACCGTAGTCAGGGCAGAGAGTGCCTTGGCTTTTTTTATTCGTCCCCCACCCGTACCACAATAGGGAGTTGGACTATGATACCATTTGCAATTGCTTTCTATTTAATTTATTTGTGGCTGACCGTACTGCCATTGGCCCAATAATGTGACTTTAACTACAAAGGAGTCCTCCTTTTTTTATTTATTTTTGGCAGAATGACCAACCGACCTGCAACAGTCGGATGGCCTAGAATTACCTCTAACAACCTCCTGAGCACCCAGAATTGATAAAGTCTTTAAAAGCCTCGAGTTCTTCAACAACATCATCCAGTACTTTTCTCTCCTGTCTGATGTCTTTCTCCGAAGCACCGTCTCGCCGGATATAATGTTCCAAAGCGTGCTTCATGATATGCAATCTCACATATTCACTTGCCATTATTTCTCCTCCACCAATTTCGGATTTTCATAGATGTTGCCGATAACTTCGACAATTATGTCCGGTTCGTCCATTGCAAATCCTAGCAATTCTTTGTTTGATTTTAAATACCAAGCGCAATCCTTTGGACTCCAGATAATAGCGTCTGTCCAGGGAGAATCATCGTCAGTATAGTTTACACGAATAACATCCCCCTCGAAAATCTCCTTGCCATTCTTATCAAATAGACCAGTGGATTGCATCGGGTCGCTGTATAGGCTATCATCTGCATCTAGCCCTGCAAATAATTCTGCTAACTCTCTATAGTCTCTAGCAACTATCATCTCTTGTGTTTCATAACAATAAATTCTACATTTCGGTATCATTTTCTGTCTCCACATCAAACTTTATCTCACTAAGCGCAGTATGGCCTAGCCTGCCGTTAATTTTGACTGCAGCAACTGGTCTTGCATATGGTCGTTCAAACAAATCTGTGCCTGCGTCTTGAAAAACACCCAAAAATTCAGCTTGTTTCCATTCTTTGTTAATTCTTACCTTACAAGGCTCAGAATGGTAGCCTACAGTAATTTTTCCTCTCATGATTCTATCTCCTGCAGAAAATTCTTTAATTTTTTAAAGTTAACAATAGCCACTTCTTCAACTCTACATTTCCCAATATCGAAATTCGGGTCATCTTTTCCAAATTCTCTTCGAATCGCTTCTTCAGCTTCTGACGGTAAATAGAATACGCTGGCGCCATTTCTCAAAGCGAATACGTTACCGTTTTGGGAAACGACTCTATAACCAATGTCATACGGTCTGATGTTAGTCGGTACTTTCAACCTCTTCGAATCATCTTTTAATGTCTGTTCTAGTGTTTTGACCATCACTCCACCTCCACAACCTTCACACCACTGCAATTAAACACCCAACCAAAGCCAGCTTGCTCAATATCAAACTTAGTATGGTAACGTGAGTCACCACTAGTGGAGTTGTTAATGTCCTCATCAAAGTACCAATCATTATCCGAATGGTGTAGCATATTCATTCCATCAGTAATACTCGGTACCTCCACCGTATACAACCGCTCCTTCTCGACCTGGTAACCGAACAGCCAGGCACGGGTAAAAATATCTTCGTTCTTAATAATCCACTCTGATTCTTTATTTTGGGCATTATCCATTGCAATAAATAATGACATGCCTTCTGCTTTTGCGTATCGGATATAGCTATCAATAAATGCAGGCACCTCAACCTTCTGCGGTTGGTCTATTTGTGAGATAATTTTAGCAACTCCTGCTTTTATTTCTTTAAAAGTTTTATCCCGAAATGACATTGCTTCTATTCTTTTAATCGCTTCCTGCTTATTCATTGTTTCTGTCCTTTCAAATACTCAGGGATTGGGTCACCAACTTTGATAGCCTCGTACTGTTCCTTTGTAACTAAAAACTTGCCGTAGGCATGGGCAGTGACTGTGTAGCGTCCCTCTATGATTTCCTTGTCTGTAATTTTCCCGAACATCTCAACTCCAGCATTATCAACTTGATAAACAATCACTGGTTGCTGTTCGTTTTTAGCGGCTTGATACCCTACTTGATAAATCATGTAGATAAATCCTAAAGCAGCAAACAGCACTACAATCATACTTGCTGTGAATTTTACGGTTTCTTTCACTCGACTTCCTCCTTACCTTACAGCGTGCTTTTCTAGTTGGTCGTTTTTGGTTCCTGCGTCAACAAAGTACGAGCCAATCAAAATAGCATCTGCTTCATCATCTTTCACTGCCTTTTTGAAATTTTCGGCCACTTTTGCCACTGATTGGACCTTCATTGATTTCTTGCTGCGATCCTTATAGCTAAACTTCCAATGTTTTCGCCATGTCGATACATTGACAAAAACTACCTGGTCCGCAATCAATCTCCCTAGAATGAGACCGGTCACGATACCGATGCTCATCATAGATTGTTGGTTTGGTCCCATGACATTGTTTTTTTCGACAATGATTGTCTCAAATGGGCAGTCGAATTTTTGTAAAGCCCGCGACTGGATGGCTCGTAACTCGCTGGCCATATAGCGACCACGTTCAAAGTATGATTTGCTTTTGTGCTTCAAGACACCGCTCCGGACAAGGTCTGAGCCACGGAAAATGGCCCAACCTGTCCCAGCAGTTGAAATATCTAGTGACAATGTTAGATTGCTCAACTCAATTCACCTCTCAATCCGCAGAGATCAAAAAGATTTCGCTTGTTCGCTTCAATGTATTCGAAGAAGATTTGTAATTCCGCAAGTCTTCGTTTTTCTTTCTTGACGCCCAGGCTACTGTGATACTCGATTTCTTCGATTGGTTTTGCCTTGATGTCAAGCCAGTAAAGTGGTTCAAAGACATCTCCGTTCTCATCCAGAGACGGCTCTGCATCCTGGTTTCTGAAAATCATTTTGATATCGTAATCGATCAAGTTTTCGATTTTGATTTCCTTTTTTTCAATCTCAATGACGATTGATGTTTTTGGTACGTTAATTTTTGTAATCATGTGTTCTCCTTATGCAACCTCATCTTGTTCAATCAATGGCAAGATGTCGTTATTTTTTAGTAACTCATACAAGAACAAACGACCTTTTTGTGTCCAAGTTGTCGTCATATTGGCTCTAGCTTGACCGTTCTTGTCCAGATAATCAAATGTCGTGCTATCGGTATATCCTTTGCCCATATACTTTTTGTACAAAATCCATTGTCCGTTGACCTTATGCTGAACACCCAGCTCGTGCAAGAGTTTATTGAACCGATTAGCACTCATGCCATAGTCAGCAGCAATCTGTGTCACACGAACCGCTCCCTTGCTCTCGATGATCACATCCAGGTAGCGAGCTTGCTTACGAGCTTCAAGCAGTTCCACCTCTAGAACCTCATTCTTCTCAACTAGATTTGAATTCTGCAATTCTAATTGTTTCACTTGGTTAGCAATTCCTTGCAAGAACTCACCAAGAGCATTTGGGTTAGACATAATCTCAACAGCTTTTTGATTAGTGACATACGCCCCATTTTTACGAATACTTGGCAAGACTTCTGATGTGACCCAATCAGCGAATTTTTCAGCCTCTGGTTTGCGAGATTGGAAAACCAACTTGTAGAAATTGCTTTCGTTGATAAAGTTGGCTTGTTGAATACCTCCAGCTGTAAGGGTGTCACTAGTAGTTACACCCTTTGGATTGAGTCGTTCGAGCGTTTTCCGTGGGTTGCTCAATTCTAAAATTTTACAACAGTCATTTAGGTTAAAATAAACCTCTCCCTTGATGTCCGCTGTACGCACTTCTCCAAACTGTTCATTCTTAAAAATTTGCAATTCCATATTAGTTCTCCTCTTCTTCTACAAAATAATCTAAAACAAATTCAATTAACTCATTAGCAAATGTATGTAATAAGCAAGCGTGAGCCTCGAAGAATACATTTGCTTTCTTTTCATCAAAATCACGATTGATAACAATCGAGATGAGATTATCCCACTGCATAAGTTCTGCCGACTTCTCACTTTCACGAAAAGCAAGGTGGATGTGGTTGATAATCTCTTCTAATTCTTTATTTTTAGCCATAATAAAAACACTCCTTTTGTGCATCTTGAAAAGAAGTGTCTTGCATGATATAATATTTCATGCAGAAACACTTTCTGTGGCGATAGTGTACGACCCAAAGTTTGGCGATGGCGGGTTGTACGCTATTTTTTTATACTCTTATAGACTTTTTCAAGCCCTAACATTAAAATATCCGTCTTAGTTTTTCCAGTGACTTTTGAACAATACTCAAGCATTGTTAATTCATCATCAGTCATTCGAATTCGGGTATTGTGATGTCTAGGATTTTCGCTTTTAGGTCTTCCTAGCTTTGCTACCATGCTTCACCTCTCTTTCTTGGTAACACAACAATTATAATATTGTGTTACCGTAAAGTCAAGTGTTTTTATTAAATTTTCAAAGAACATTTTTACTACGGCTATTTAAACTGCTATACACCAAGCTTTTTAGCTAGGTCTTTAATATCTGATTTTTGGGTCATTTTCTCCCATTTCTCAATTGTTGACATGATATTCACCTCCAAAATCCAGCGACTACCATTGTGTGAGTTTGGCTAAATACGGGCAGTCGCTATCGTCCAACTGTCAACTGATTGCTTCCAATTGACACGCTTTCTAGTTCGCTTTTATCGTGGTTCCCAGCACGTTATCTGTGTTCCTAGGTACAAAAGATTGTCATTTCAGTTTCTTACTGTTTTTCTACTTTGGTTACATCTACAAAAGTAATATTTTGAGGGACAATCATTATTGTTCTATTACTTTCTACGATTGCCAATGGTACATTGTTATCCAAACTGTATCTGATTTTGTTTTCTTCCGCCTTGTCTTTGCTGGTGTAGTCAAGTGATGAGCCATCATTAAATCTAACCTTTACTTTGAACATTTTTTCTCCTCGATCAAAATATCCCAGCAATCAAATCATCTAAATTGATGACACGGTCCAGGGTTCGCTTACTGCGGCAGTAGTCACAATTTCCGCAACCTTTCGGCTTGATTTCGCCTGCAATAATACCTGCAACACGCTCGATGTTATTTTCAAAGAATTGCAGACCTTCATCCAAACGATACTGCGAAAGAGTGATAACGGCTTTGTCAGGCACGTCTTCCTTGCTGACTGCGACAACGAACGGGACGAAATTCGGATAGCCCATTTGTCGTAGTAATTCCTGGTACAGCCCCAGCTGTACATCGTAGCGAAAACCCAAAATGTTAGCACCAGCCCCAGGGATTTTCTTTCGTTCCACGTCAGACCATTCAAGACCTCGAATAGTCTTCATAGTTTTCAGATCCACAAAATAGCCTTCAGTCAAGTTGATGCTATCCACCTTGCCCTTGACCATGATACCGAAGATTTCACCTTCCAAAATCATCTCCTTGCGGACATCATCACCTGGAGCACCATGGTAAAGTCCTAAGAATTTCTCATCGTCTTTCAGAGCATCAATCATGTTCTGAGCGACCTGAAACTCTTTCTTCAGCTCGCCTTTAGTCGCACCACGACTGGAAATCATCCGAGATTTGTTGGCGTCAACAAATTTGGCGTGAGCCTCTTCGCTCTCAAAATAACTATGCACATAGTTACCGACAAGTAAAGCTGTATCATCTCGCTTGTCTGTCCACTCCTTGTCGTCAATAGCTTTGGCTTTCGCTTCACAGTCCATATAAGCCTTAAAGCGAGAATTAGATAGCCATTGACGGTCTTGGTAGTAATTTTCTTCAGTCAGATTAGCCATTGATTTTCACCCATTCTCCTAATTTCTCAACAACAATTCCATGTTGTTCATATAGACCGCCTTTACCACCAAATAATTTAGCAGTCTCTCCATCTGGGAAAGTAATTCTGAAATCGCCTTTCCATTTGACCACCTTCTTATTCAACTCTATTTTGTCCTCTGACGCCTTTTTCTGTTCAGAGATATATTTACCCTCTGACACTTTTTCTCGTTGAATTTCGTCAGAATTTGGGCGATTTTGAGCATTTCCGCAAACAGCTCCATGTTGAGCCAGAAATTCCTGTTCCATTCGGTCCTGTTCTTCTTGCCATTTCCTTGCATCATTGACAAGTTCCTCATGGACAGCGAGTGCAGATACCCCTGATTCGAGCATGTCGGCATATTTCTTCGGATTCAGACCTTTACTTTCTGCGATAGCAGTCATTTCTTCAATCCGTTTGGCCAGTTGTTGCTTGCGTCTAACTTCTTCACGGGTCTTATCTGCCAAGGCTTTATCATCAGCAATTGCCTGCAAGATGTCAGCCAAGCTTGCTCCTTGTTCAAAATTACGTACGTAAGGGGCTGGACCAAAGTCTGCTTTGGCAGCTGCTTCAGTAATTTTGATTAGTGCTGACTCATATTCTTCCTTCTTGGCCACTTCTTCCTCTACCAAGCTGGCAACCATATTGACTGTGGCTTTATTAGGACGAACATTGTCAGCCATAAAGCACGTCTTCTTAGAAAACTCATCAAAATACTTGCTGAACAAACGGATGTCAATGTCTTTTCCTGTGTTTGTAATAGCTTTCCGGAATAGTTCCTCAATGGTTTTGGCGCGTTTAAGTCGTTCCTGCTCTTCAAACGCCTTCACACCTTCGTCAATCGACTTGCCTATTTTGACAATAGGTTCCAACAAGCCGTCCACCCAAGCCTTGACTTCGTCGATGGGCTTGTTGTAATCTGCCAATTTCTCCTTAACGGCTGACTTGACCTTCTTCTGCAGTTTGTTTAACTCAGCCCGGACCTTGGCATCGTCTTCAAACGTTTCTGCTGTGACGGTGTAGTTCTTGTATTTTTCAACGTATCCAGTAAGTGCCTGCTCCAACAAATCCTTGCCCACGATAGTGATCTGGGCTGGTGTGAATTCGAAGTCAAAATCTAATACTGTCGCAGTCGGAACTGGTGCCATACTTTCCAGATTGTCAAATAGAGATAGTTCTTCAGACATTAGAACGGTTCCTCCTCATCTAAGATTTCGCCCGTTTCGGCATCAATGAGCTGCTCGGTTGTTTCCATTTTGGAAATATCCACTCCTGCTTCTTCAACAGTTTCCGCTTCGGAAATAGTTGCATCTTCTGCAGGTTCTTCAGCGACAGCCTTTCCGGTCATCTTGTCCAGGATATCCTGCCCGGCTGATTGAACTGGCTCAGCTTCCTTGATTTGACGATTGTTATCAAATTCATTTTCAGTTGTCCGATTAACAGCTTCAATCAAGATGTCGCTATCGTCTGATGTGTTGAAGAATTGCTTGGCTGCACGATTGATAACGGTACGCTTGGCCATTTCTTGAGGAAAGGCATTTTGGACAGATTTATTTTTCGACTGTTGCCAGCTGCGATCAATCTCTTTCTTGGTCATGACTGTCAAAATTCGCTCACCGTCCACTTTTTCAATGATGCAGTAAGCACCGATAATTGCGTTATCTTGGTTGGTCCAATCTGTCTCGTGGCTTTCGAGAACCTTGCGCCCATTGTCATTTCGAATTTTAAGCACATCCCCTTCAAAGACCACCTCTGCCCAAATATCTTTCACGTTGGACAGTTGTTTGACAACCTTCATAGTTCCAAAGTAGGACCGTGTCATTTTCAATGTATTCCCGTATGGGATGAAGTAGCACTGGGTCTTTGCTGGGCTTAGCCCTTGAACAACCATATCAAGCAAGGCATTGGCAATACTTTCTTTCGAACACTTTTCAAGCAAGTTCCCGCTTGGGCTGTTGGTCATAGCAAAGAATGCTGACTTCAAAGCATTTGCCGGTGCGTAGTTTGGTGCTACTACCAAGCCTTCGTTCTGCATCTGCGACACTTTCGCATTCACGGCATCTGTAATATCTTTTTGAATAACTGCAAGATTACTCATTTATTTCTCCTTTTCGTCTGTTTCAAATTCCATTTCTCACGCTTTAAGCGTCTGTTTTCTCGTTTCAGGGCAAGTATCAATTCCTGTTGCTCATTGATAATCTCGCCCAGCTCTCGGCCTAGGTGGAAATAGTCACACCTCAGCCGTCGGATTGTATCTAGTAATTCCTCTGTCATTATGCATCCCCTACATAAATCCATTGACCGCAACGAAACACCCATTCATCAGGATCATGTACCTGTCTTGGTTCCTCAGGTTGTAGATAGTCACGGTCATAGTCAAACCATGGGTAAGTACCTTCCATGCCGTACCTCCTACGCCACATACTTTCTACCTAGCTCTCTGACAAGGCGGATGTATCCTGCCTTATCAGCTAGACCTGTATCCAATAACTTTTCCTTCTCTCCTGCCGTAGCACGTTGCCAGACAAGATTTTCACGTAGTTCAAATCTTTTCATAGTTTTCCCTCCTGTGGATAACTTCTGTAAATCCCTATATATATTATTTATATATAACGATTAGTTTGTTTTTAAGTTAGTTAGAGGCTTTAGCCTCTTATTGTTTATTAGTGGGCGATAGCCCCTAGATTATTATTAAGTTAGTCTTTATTGTTATTTAGTTATTATTAGTGTCGGGTTTTTCAACTTTTGAAAAATACAACTTTGTAAAATTCAACTTTTGAAAAATACAACTTTGTAAAATCCGTAAGTTGTAAACTCACTCTGATGATTCACTTGTGGATAACTCATCGTCGACCTTTTCTTTCCAATATTCCCAATAGCTATCTGTGATAGGGATGTCGGAGACTAATGGGTAGTTCTGAATCCCTTTTCCTCTACCTAAACTTTTTCTGTAGATGCGTATGTATCCAGCATCCTTTAATTCTTCAAAAGCATTCCTATGGGATTCCCGGCCATTCTTTGAGCGTTTGGAAAGTTGTTCTATATAAGGTCTCCAGGTATCTTTATTCGACATCAGTACAAATAATAACCCTTTGGCTTGTAAACTAAGCTCGCTATTTTGAGCAGAATGATTATTCAACTGCGTATAGTTTTTATGGATATTCCTGACAAGGTGTTGCATAAGCCATAACCATTCCTCCTAAACTCCAACAATCGCAAGCTGAAGCGTGTTATCAATCGCTGTCGTGTTCGTCATATTCCAAAATCCTTTCTACATCTTTCAAATGCTCAATGTCTCCTGTACGAAAGAAACGGTCATATGATTGAGCTATCAATTCAAGTCTTACTATGTCATTCATTTTTATCGCCAATCCCGCGTCTCAATCGTGCAACTTCGTCCCTTAACCGTTGATTTTCGATACGGTATTCGTTCCGTTGTTCAGCGATGTCACGGACCATATCATGCAGTAGTTGGTTTTCCTGCGCTAGAGTGTAGAGCGGACGTGGAATAGCAGGTTCTTGTTTTAAAAATTTAGCCAACCATTCTTGCATATCGTTCCCCTTCTTTATCCACTTGCTGACGCTCGGTGTTAAGTACACGTTGCTTTAAGCACTCATCACGGTACGCCATTCCGTGCCGAAAATGATTGATTCGCTCCGTTTCGCGTATCAAAGCCAGTTCGCGCTTTCTGCGTTCCACTTCCGTCTTATGTTGCTCTATCACTGCACCAACCAATATTGGCACTGCGAAAATCCCTAATGTAAATATTGCTTCTGTCATAATTCTATTCCTTGTCCAGAGGATTTTAATCTTGGTTTCTAATCCAGCGATTCACTGCTGGCAGTGACCACTTGCAAGCAGGTAATTCACGAGGGAAATCTGGCAAATGGCGGTACTGGTTGTCGAATGTTGTCGGCGAAACATTGAGCTTTGCTGACAGCTCCTCTCGCCCAATCAGGCGAGATTCGTACTGTTCAATGTACATATTGACCAGTAGGTCAATCGCTTTGGTAACTTGTTCCTTAATCCAATCGGACAAGTCACTCATCATAAGTTCTATCTTGCCCATTTTAGGCCTCCTATGTTATAATTTATGTAGATATTTTGGTAAGCTCCTGACTTCGTCAAGGGCTTTTTTCGTCTCCTCCCTGTGATATAATAAACACGGAAAGGAGGTGAATCACATGGAACCTAACTACTTCCATGTTCGATTCAAGCAAAGCGACAATGTGTCCTACTCAACACCGTCTGCTGAAGGTAGAGAAATCATCTCTATCAAAGGTGCTGAAGTGACAAAAATGCTCTTTGCTGACGGCAATGAATTATTGAGTGTTATTCACGACGGATTCGTCGATGTCTACGCAACGTTCCCAATCGTTCTTAAACATCAATAATTCTCCATCTCTATACCAACAATCGCCCTCTACTGCGTTTGTTGGTTTTTCGTTTCCATGAAAAATTTGATTCGGTCTCATGTTTTCTCCTTTCTAGTCCTCAAGAACTAGACGCTTAGTCTTGATGATGACTTCTTCAATACGAGCACGCTTCAAGCCTTCACTGATAAAATAATCAATAATAGCACTACGGCTCATTCCTGTACCAAGCGACAAGCTGTCAACCTCGTCGTAGTTCTCACGACTAATGACCACTGTGGGACGGTTATTTCCTTTCTGCCCTGTACTTGGGCGACCGTATCTTTGTTTTGACATGTTAGCCCCTTTCTAGTTTGGTTGGTTTTATCTCGATTTGAGATATTTTGCTTTAAAAAAATAATTCAGCTTCTGAAATGCCAAATTTTTTTGAGATAATAGCCATCTCATAATCTTTGAATGGTTGTAATCCATCTTCTTTCTCAGAGTACCCTTTACGGTTTTTCAAACCAATCAAATCCGCCATATACATCTCTGTGTATTCACGTTTCAAACGTTCTTCACGAAGCCGTTTCTTTGGCTCCAAAAATTGTTCACGTAGTCTCTGTTTTTTTGTCAATACCCCTCACCCCTTTCTAAATTCATCTAGGCTGACATCCAAAGCGTCAGCGATTTTAACAACATCCTCAAACTTCAAGGATTTCTTTCTACCCATTTTTAGATCAATTAGGCTATTTTTATTGATGCCTGCAAGCGTAGCAAGCTTATTTTTAGTCATACTTTTTTCTTTTAGCAGTTTTTCAATTTTTTCCCACATAATGTCCTCGCAATACTATATCTAGTATCAAAAAAGTTATCCACAACCATATATTGATTTTTCAGTAACCTTTTGGTATAATCATTACATGAATAACCCAACATCTTTTATTCATGAAATTTTGATAGAAAGGAGAAAATTCTATGTCATCAACTTTTAAGCTAAAAGGCCTTGATAAGTTTCAAAGAGACCTTAAGAGAAAAGCGAAATCTGTTTCTGGCAATTACAGCTTTGACGAACTGTTCCCAGATTCTTACATTCGGTCAATCAGTCGTTTTTCTTCGTTATCCGAAATGTTTGAAAACAATCCTGAAAAGATTACTGATGCTGAAAGTTTCAAGCAAGCAAATCAAGAAATTCTTGATCAGTTCATTTCAGAAGAAACAAAATTTTCAAACTGGCAAGAAATGTTAAACGATGCTGGAGCTAAACTCATCGCTAAGAAGATGAAGCTTTAATATCCAATTCTATTGTATCAAGTCGTTGAACGGCAGCTCGCAGTTCTTCGGCTTTTTTTACAACTTCGTCTATAGTAGAATTTATTTTATCAATATTTTCTACTTCAATTTTAATTGTCCCTTTCACATTCCTCCCCTCCTTTCTTCCTGTTTTGATTCGGTCATTTCCCTGACCTTGATTAGATTATATCTCAATTTGAGATATTTGTCAACAACTTTTTATCTCTTTTTGAGATTTTTTGTTTACTTTTTTATATCTTCGTTATATAATGAAGAAAAAGGAGGATGTTATATGAAAAATATTCTCGGTAATGCAATTAAAGATTTGCGGAAAAGCAAAAAGTTAACGCAAAAACAATTATCCGAATTAACAGGTTATAAACAGAATACAATTTCTAATCACGAAAATGGAAATAGGCAGTTGGATGAAAACGATATTCGTGTATATGCCAAAGCGTTAGATGTATCGCCTCAAACATTATTTGACAAAACAAATCCACGACCATCCACTTCCATCCCTCTTCCCAACTTCGACCCACGACAAGCTATTCTCATGTCTAACTATTCCAAACTCAACGACACACGTAAGAATAAGCTTCTAGCAACCTCTGAGACGCTTCTAGCCGAAGAGCAAGGGAAAATCATTGACATATCAGAAAAACGTGCAGAATACGACGCTAGAAAGCGTATCAGCCTACCCGTACCAGGCAAGGTGTCCGCAGGGACAGGCTACTGGCAAGAAGATGACTACGACACCATGGTGGACTTCTACGCAGACGACATTCCGGACGAAAGCAAGTACGACACCGTCGCAGTCGTCGTTGGCCACTCCATGGAACCCAAAATCAAAAACGGCGACTTCCTCTTTATCAAACTCAAGGACCAGGTAGATCTAAACAAAATCGGAATTTTCCAAGTTGACGGCGAAAACTACGTCAAGAAACTAAAAAGCGACTGTTTAGAATCGCTCAATAAAGACTATGACAACATCCCAATCACAGCAGACACCGATTTCCGCACCATCGGCGAAGTGGTGGATATTTATAGAAATTGATATCAAATGGAGGAAATATGGAGCAAGATGAATATCTAAATTCTAGACTTGATAATCAAATTTCATGGTACGATAAGAAAAGCCAACACCATCAAAAATGGTATAAATGTTTGAAGTATATCGAACTTTTTCTCGGGTTTAT